>CAZMHW010000262.1:0-5722 GCA_964566105.1 uncultured Akkermansia sp. | reverse complement strand
AACCATCCCAGCAATTTAGTTGGTTTACCAGAAATCGGAATATAAGGGTTCATTATAACACCGGTGCCAGTTTGAAAAGGAACGTTTGTATAATTATACGGAACAGAACTCACTAATGCAATGTCTGATCTTATCGCTAAAGTTCCCTCGTGCGCAACCGATACAGGACTGTGGAAGATATTAAACGTTGTCCAATCGTTCGCTTTACCACTAACCCAATTTTCAAAACTTGGATTTGGGATTTGGGCACTGAGCTTGACACAAACAAACAGTAGTACTAAAAGTCTAATTTTTTTCATGGATGATTGTTATTATCAACTCCCAGATTAGTAAATTACTATTAAGAGAGTTATTGATCTTTGTCGAATAATTTATATTGGGTAAACGGGAACTCTTATAGTTTTAAATTTACTAAAATTTATGATAACATAGCGCGTCAAATTAGCCTAAATAGTATACAAGAAAGAAGTTTGACGGTTTTTGTACTGTAAAATTCTTACTTTTAGAAGATATTTGGCATTTCAGAAAAGACATGACTGAACTCGAAAATCTATACGGTGTACTGGGCGGAAAATTCATTAGTCCCGCAGATGAGATACGGCAGAAGCTGCATCAGATAAAAGCTTTTGTGTTTGATTGGGACGGTGTGTTTAACAATGGTGAAAAAAATGCCAGCGGCGGCAGTTGTTTCAGTGAGGTAGACAGCATGGGCACCAACCTGTTACGTTTCTCTTATTATCTGAGACATAAAAAACTTCCTTTGGTGGCGATTATCAGCGGAGAAAAGAACGACACGGCTTTTCATTTCAGTGAACGTGAGTGTTTGCATTATTCCTTTTTTAAAATCCCGCATAAAAAAGAAGCTTTAAAATTGCTGTGCGAAAAGGAAAATTTAAAGCCGGAAGAAGTCGCTTATTTTTTTGACGATGTGCTGGATATTCCCATTGCTGAAGTGTGTGGCTTGCGAATTTTGGTGAATCAACAGGCTAATCCTCTTTTTGTAAACTACTGCAAAAAACACCATTTGGTGGATTATTTAACTGCCTCTCCCGGTGGTGGTTTTGCCGTGCGGGAAGCAAGTGAACTTCTGATGGGTTTAAACGATAATTTTGACGAAGTCATTACCGGAAGAAAAAACAATTCGCACGAATATCAACATTACATTCAACAACGCCGTTTAATAAAACCTGAATTTTACACTCTCAACAGCTCTAACGCTTTAGAAAAAACAGAATCTCCCCGCCCATGAACTCTATCCTGACATACAGAGCAGGCAACCCGAATGATTTTAACGCACTCAAAGAACTTGGTTTAATTACTTTTGGCCAATATGCCCCGCAGCTGTTACCCGAACATTGGAAGACCTTGCACGCTGGTTTGCAAAACGAAGAACGACTTGCAGAGTTGATCCGGATTTCCAAGTGTTTTGTCTGTGTTTGCGACTCTAAAGTCATAGGCCGTGCTTTTCTTGTCCCCCAGGGTCACCCAACTCCCATCTTCGACAAGGAGTGGGCTCAGATTCGCATGGTGGGCGTTCATCCTGACTATGCCGGAAAAGGAATAGCCAAAGAACTGACGCGTATGTGCATTGAAGAAGCCAGGCGGCTCGGGGAAAAAACTCTTGCCCTTCACACGTCAGAAATGATGGACGCTGCCAGGCATATATACGAAAGCGTTGGTTTTAAGAAAATAAAAGAAATTGATCCTCTTTTTGGTAAACGGTATTGGTTGTACCAACTCGAGATTGGGTAGGTTCTCAACACAGAGGCACAAAGGAAAAGAGGGCACGGAGAAAAGAAAATATCTGAAATACTTAACACACTATTTTCAACACAGAGAGACAAAGGAAAAGAGGGCACAGAGAAAAGAAGATATTTGAAATACTTAACACTATTTTCAACACAGAGGCACAAAGGAAAAGAGAGCACGGAGAAAAGAAAAAGATTCGCGTTGCATATGTAAACGCCGCACACAAAATTACTTTACTTGGAACTAAAATTATTGCATGGAAGAACTTAAATACCCTATTGGTCGCTTTAAAGCACCGGAAACCTACACACAAAAACAATTGGAAGAGTACATTTCCACACTGGAATCTTTTCCTCAAAAAATAAAAAAGGAAGTAGAAACGCTTAACGATGCACAGTTGGATACGCCTTATCGCCCGGATGGCTGGACGATCAGACAAGTGGTCAATCATTGTTCCGATAGCCACATGAACGGGTTTATACGACTCAAACTGGCCTTAACAGAAGAAAATCCGGTTATAAAACCCTACGTCGAGTATTTATGGTCAGAGCTTGCGGATGCTAAACAAATGCCTGTAGCGCCCGCTTTAACGATCCTGGAAGGGGTACATAAACGCTGGACGGTGGTGTTGCGTTCCATGAATAATACCCAGTGGAAACGCCGTTATTTTCATCCCGAAAAGGGCACTGACCTCAGCATGAAAGAAAGTACCGCAAATTATGCCTGGCATTGTGAACATCACCTGGCTCATATTACCCGTTTAAAAGAACGGATGGGTTGGATTTAAGGGGATCAAGGGACCAAAGGGACACAAGACTGAAGGGAGGCAAGACGCGAGGGATACAAGACTTAAGGGACATAGGACTGGAGGGCCAGATCCTGAGGAGAGTTTCTTTACTTTTTACTGGAAAATTATTTTTCTTCTTGTAAATTTGTAGTTATGATGAATGAATTCAGGGAAGCACTTTTAATTAAACTCACTGTGCCGGTTTATGCCATTGTCATCGGTATAGAAATCCTCTACAGTTATTGGCATGAGAAAAAATACTATTCCACAAAAGGAACGCTCTCGAATGTTTACTTATCCACTTTAAATTTTAGTCTCGACATTCTGGTGCGTAGCGTTTGCCTGGGTGTTTTGTGGTTTTTTTATCAATTTAAGTTTACCGGCATCAACAAAGATCTTCATCCCTTTCTTTACTGGGGTGTTTTGCTCGTGTCGCAGGATTTTATGTTTTACTGGCTACACCGTGTAGATCATTATTGTCGTTTGTTCTGGGCCGTTCATGTCACACACCATTCTTCCGAAGAGTTTAATCTTACCGTTGGTTTTCGTTCTTCTGTATTTCAACCCCTTTACCGGTTTATTTATTTTATTCCGCTTTCCTTGTTCGGATTCGATCCTTTGGATGTGATGTTTATGTATGCCGCCACTCAAATTTATGGCATCTTAATTCACACCCGAACCGTTGGAAAGTTAGGCCCGATAGAGTGGATTTTTTCCACGCCTTCGCATCACCGTGTGCATCATGCCAGCAACGTACGTTACCTCGACAAAAACATGGGTATGGTACTGATTATCTGGGACAGACTTTTTGGGACTTTTCAGGAAGAAAAAGAAACAGATCCCGTGAAATATGGTCTCACCAAAAATTTAGAATCTTACCATCCAATTAACATGGTGTTTCATGAATGGAAAAATATTTTTCACGATGTGTTCAAAAAAGGCATTTCATTCAAAACCCGTTTTATGTATTTGTTTGGTCCTCCGGGCTGGAGTCCGGACGGTAGCACCAAAACCAGCCGTGAACTGCGCGCCGAATTAAAATTAAAGGAATCTAACTAATGGCGCAATCCTCGGCCATTGAACGCCTCAAACATGTAAAACAGTTGCTCAAAATTGAACGGGAAGAAGATTACCGTTTATATAAGGAACTTTTTCTGAGAGTGAGTCTTGAACAAAGACGCAAAAACGGTGTGACCTGGTATCCTGTAAAAATTAACAGTGAAGAACTTGGTTCGGGCGATCTTTTACATTTAGAGATTGAACGCACCACTTATCTTGACAAACCTCATCAATTCAGTTCAGGAAAAAACGTGAGTTTGTTCAGCAATCAATCGGACGAAACCCTCGAAATAACCGGAACTATTAAATCCGTGAGCAAAAATACACTCCGCCTGGTGATTCATTCGGATGAGTTACCTGATTGGTGTTACGATGGAAAACTGGGCTTGAATATACAATTTGACGACAACAGTTACCTGGAAATGCAGCGGGCACTGGATGTAGTGATCGACGCAAAAAATAACCGTATTGCTGAATTGAGGGAAATGATTGAAGGCAGTCTTCCTATCTCCTTTGGAAAACCAAACGAAGATCTGTTGATCCCACAATTAAATCTTTCGCAAAATAGAGCTGTAAGACATGTGCTGAGTGTGAATGATATTGGTGTGGTACATGGTCCGCCGGGAACCGGAAAAACCACCAGCCTGGTGCAGGCTATACGTTTGACCCTGCAGACAGAGAGTCAGGTGCTGGTGTGTGCTCCTACCAATTCGGCAGTAGATCTCCTCACTGAAAAATTAACGGAACTCGGAATAGATGTATTGCGCCTTGGTCACCCGGCACGTATGGCAGACGAGTTACTGCAAAGCAGTGTGGATGGAAAAATTGCTTCTTCCCCTTACTACAAAGACATTAAAAATTTGCGGCGTAATGCGGAAGAATATTTCAGGATGGCGGGCAAATACAAACGTGTTTTTGGAAAAGAAGACGCCCAACAACGTGCTGCATTTTACACAGAAGCAAAAAACTGCATTAAAGAAGCCCGTTTGCTGGAAGATTTTGTGGTTGAAGAATTATTTAAAAACGCACAGGTGATCTGTTGTACGCCCGTTACCAGCACGCACCGGGCCCTGAACCGGAAACGGTTCAATACTTTGTTCTTTGATGAAGCCTCGCAGGCCCTGGAGCCTATGGTGTGGATTCCTTTGCTAAAATGCAGGCGACTGATTTTATCGGGAGATCATTTTCAATTGCCGCCTGTGGTAAAAAGTCTGGAAGCAAAAAAGGGGGGATTAGATCAAACCCTGCTTGACCGCTGTATAGATTTAAAAGATGCGGTGGTATTACTTAACCGGCAATACCGGATGAGTTCTGCCATTATGGGGTTCAGCAACCAGTATTTTTACAACAACGAACTCATAGCGGATGAAAGTGTGGCCGCACATTCGCTCATTAACGATGAGAGTAGTTACCTCAGCAAGAGCATAGAGTTTATTGATACGGCAGGTTGTAGTTTTGATGAAATTCAGAACCCTGAAACACTTAGCCATTTTAATCCTAAAGAAGGGGAGATTTTGTTTCAACACTTACAACAGCTTTTGGTCGATTATTCTGTAAATGTTGATTTACCTGCGCTTGACATTGGCATTATTTCGCCTTACAAAGAACAAAGAGAGTGGTTAAAAGAAAATCTCTCGCACATGGAGTTGGACAAAAGTAAATTACACAGTCTGAGCATTAAAACCATAGATGGTTTTCAGGGAGAAGAGAGAGACGTGATTTATATTAGTTTGGTGCGAAGTAACGACCAGCATGAGATCGGTTTTTTGAGCGATCTGCGAAGAATGAATGTGGCCATTACGCGCGCCAGAAAAAAACTGGTGGTTATTGGTGACAGTGCCACTGTTGGTTCAAGTCCTTTTTACCAATCCTTTTTGGAGTATTGTGAAAAAAACGGATTGTACAGAACGGCCTGGGAATGGGCCTGATCCTTTCTTTCGAAATCCCATTCGTCACTTCAGGAAAAATCAGAAAACATCCTAACGCAGTTATGTTACATACTGCTCAATTATTAAATTTCTCTTTGTGCTACCTGAGATGTAGGTATCTTTAAACAAATGGCTGCAGCATCACAACCAGTCCCTTTTAGGTATCTGATTTATGGAAATTAAGGCAAAACACCTGCAC
>CAZMHW010000261.1:0-5757 GCA_964566105.1 uncultured Akkermansia sp. | reverse complement strand
AAGCTTTAGCGTAGGAGCAAAGGACATAAAGTGCTACACAAAGGCGCATTAACGCTTAAGCCTTACATTGTTTGCAACTGATCAAAGGTCAGCTTGCAATTGATCCACTCTCCGTCAAAATTTGAATTGTACTTTTTATAGAATTGAATAGCGGGTGCGTTCCAGTCCAGTACCTGCCATTCCATACGACGCACCTTTTCTTTTTTTGCCACTTTTACCACTTCGCTAAACAACAATTGACCATATCCGTTTTTGCGCTCTGATTCTGTTACAATAATGTCCTCCAAAAAAAGACACTTGCCTTTCCAGGTAGAATATTTGTAGTAGTATAGAGCCATGGCCACTATACTTCCGTTTTTTTCCAGTACAGAAAAATCGAACAATTTGTTTTTACCAAAGCCCCAGTTCCGCATTTCATCAACACTCACTTCCACTTCGCCATGGGCTTTTTCAAACACAGCCAGTTCTCTTACCAATTCAAGAACCTGAGGCAGGTCACTTTCGGTGCCTTTACGTATGCTTGGTGTATTCATGGTTTGGTCTCTGAAACAAGTTATTTGGAATAGGTCTTTTTTAAAATCACTTTTTGCAAAATACGTTTAATCATTAATTCAGAAAGCACCTCTTCGTAAGTTAAAGAGGGATTATTTTTCGAATAATTTTTAATCTGTAATTCGCTGAGATCGATTCTGTACAACAAAATCGGAATAAGAGAAGAATTATTTTTAAGCAAAGGTTTTAACTGATCTATGAGATAGTTCCTGATCATTTCAAAACCGTAAGGGAGTGTATCTACAAAATCACCTGCAATGCCGGAGCTTTCAAAGTCTTTTTTTAATTGGATTTTGAAAAGAAGAAACAGGTCTTCTTTCAGCAACTGATTATTTATGTCCAGTTCCTGCATTTATTGTTTTAAGAGCAGCCGTTCCACTTTTTTATTGTGAAGAAAGTGAGAATCCACAATCTCTTTTACATCCTCTTTCTTTACGCCCACGTAAAAGGTACCCTCCGGGTAAATCGCAATGGTAGGGCCAAAGTCACAAATACCCAAGCACCCGCTTTTGTTGGCCCGGGTCTTTAAATTTACTTTGAGATCTTTGAGTTGTTTTTTGAATTCCGCAACCAACTCCAGTCCGTGCGTTTCACCACAACTCAGACGTTCGCCCCCGCTCCGTTGATTGGTGCAAACAAAAATATGAACATCGTATACCATAAACTATTTGTACCTTGAACTGTTATTAAAGTACATGGCAAAGATATTAATTACCGGTGGAAGTGGATTGTTGGGAAGGGCAATTTCTGAATTATTATTAAAAGACGGACACGAACCGCGCTGGTTAAGCAGGAAAGAAGGTTTTGACGGCCCGATTAAACAATTTAAATGGGACATAAATGCCTACACACTGGATGAAAAAGCATTTGAAGGCGTGGAGTATGTCATTCACCTGGCCGGTTCGGGAATTGTTGACAAACGCTGGACAGTTGCGTATAAAAAAGAAATTCTCGAATCGCGCGTAAAAAGCGGCGATCTCCTGCAAGATTACATCTTTAAAAACAACTTCCCTCTTAAAAGTTTTGTTGGCGGCAGCGCTATTGGATATTACGGTTCAGAGCCAGGGGCACGTATTTTCAGGGAAGACGATCTTGCGGGCACGGATTTCCTGGCAGAGACCTGCCAGTCCTGGGAAAAAAGCTACTCACATCTTCCCGCTTCCGGCATCAGAACTACCATCGTACGGACCGGAATTGTTCTGAGCACTAAAGGAGGGGCTTATGCCAAAATGGTTTTACCTTTTAAACTGGGACTTGGTGCTTCCATAGGAAGTGGCTTGCAGGCTTTTCCGTGGATCCATATCCACGATGTGGCGCGTATTTTTATTCACTGCATGTTTAACGAAAACACAAAAGGCATCTACAACGCAGTAGCATCCGATAGAACAAACAACTACACGTTTTCAAAACAACTGGCTAAAAGCCTCCACCGTCCGTTTTTTTTACCTGGAGTGCCCACCCCCCTGTTAACACTGGTTTTAGGCGAACGCGCCATTACCCTTACGGGTGGGGCTTTTGTGAGTAACGACAAACTAAAATCCAGTGGATTTACCTTTCAGTTTGACACGTTGAACAGTGCTCTTGAAGACCTGGCAAAAAGCTAAGCCTGTTGGCGGGGAGCATCAATACAACCATTTTACTTCCTTCACATCTACTTCTTTTTGCACACCTTGCCGGTCTTTCAATATCAGCAAACCGGTGGTACTGACTCCTTTCACACAATAGGTCTGTATTTCACCATTTATTTCAAAATCCATAAACGTATTCAAGGCGAACAAACGCCCCAGGTACAACTCTGTGATGGAATGAAATTTTGAATTTAATAAACTGAGGTAGTGCTTTTCCAAATGTTTGCACAAGATCTTCAGCAACTCTTCTACCGCGTATGTTTTATTAGTGAGGAGTTTTAAGGACGTTACCTGCTGTCCCGTAGCAAAAGCTTGCTGGTTAACGTTGATGCCAATGCCAACAACCGTCCAGTTAACCTGATTGTGGTGGATCGTAGATTCAATGAGGATACCTGCTATTTTCTTTTTATTTACCAATATGTCATTTGGCCATTTTATTTTAATGTCAAATTGGCTACTCTGCAAAATTTCGGACATTGCGTCATAACAGGCCAGGGCAGCAATCTGGTACAAAAAAAATTGTTTATTGAGGTTTAAAAATCCAGGTTTTAAAACTACCGAAGCCGTTAAGTTGAGCCCTGCCTCAGCCTCCCACACGGCACCTCTTTGACCCTTACCCTGGCTTTGATGCGCTGCATGTATCACCGTTCCTTCGGGTAAGTTAACGTTCTTTAACAAGTCTGTGGCATAAGAATTGGTGCTATGTACCTCAGGTAAAAAAATAAGGTTTTTACCAATAAATAGTGTTTCCATTACGCCAAATAAGTTAAATTTGTTGTTTCGTGTAAACCTAATAAAATTAATTAAAAGCTAAGCAATAAATTATTTCATGGCCAAAAAACCACTTACAAAAAGTCCAGCAAAAAAAACAAGTTCAACAGGTGTATCCTCCAAAAAGTCTGCGGCAAAAAAAAAAGTAAGATATTCTACTGCAAAAAAGACTACCGGTAAAACTGTAAAAGGACCATAAAAAAAAGTGATTTACAAAAAACCATTAACGGATAAGGAAAGAGAACTACGCGAAGCCAATGTGATTGCCAATTCTGAAAAAAAGAAAAAGCCGGCAAGCAGAAGGCCTAAAAAGAGTTCTACCCCAAAACAAACATCGGGTTTACTGGATGCCATTGTGGAAGGCATGAAAGAGCGTAAAGCTAAAAACATTATGATCCTGAATCTTCAGGGCATTGAAAACAGGGTTACCGATTATTTTGTGATTTGTGACGCAGACAGTAATACCCACGTAAATTCCATTGCTGACAGCGTGGAAGAAACGGTTGAAAAAATGACACATGAAAAAGCTTACCACAGCGAAGGAAGTCAGAACGGTGAATGGGTGTTGATCGATTACATCAACATTGTGGCCCATATATTTTTGCGTGAAACAAGGGAACATTACAATATTGAAGGACTTTGGGGCGATGCAGAAATAACCCTTGTGAACGATTAATTTAAATAAGATTCTATACAGCAATGAGCGACGAACAAAAACAAGAACCAAATCAAAATCCTAATAACTCCAATTCCTCCCCTTCAGAAGAAGAAAGGAAAAAACAGTTTGAGCGCATGAAAGAAAAATTCGGGCGCCAAAACTCTCCGTTTGGAGGCAACAATAAAGGTGGTGGCAACAGCGGGAACAATTTTTACTGGATTTACGGTATAGTTGTGGCGGTGTTATTATTTATCGTTTTCTATGGAAGCGACGTAAACTCCAAACTCGTAGAAGTACCTCAAAGTAAGTTTTACCAGGAAATGCTGGTAAAAGGCGATGTAACCGATGTAGTGATTGTAAACAAAACTATTGCCCGCATTACGGTTAATCCCGACAGTGTGGCTACACTCGACCGCTACAAAAATCCTAAAACAGGAAAAGCCATCTTTGATAAAAACAACAAAGGCCCTCAGTTTTTTGTGACTATTCCTTCCATCGATTATTTTTTATCGAGTATGGAAAAAGTTCAAAACGACGCTGGAATTCCTAAAGACAAACAGATCTCTGCCCGCAGTATTGAAGAAACCAACTGGATGAGTGACCAGCTTCCCTGGTTAGTGCCTATTATCATTATGCTGGTGATCTGGATCGTGATGATGCGCCGCATGGGTGGCGGCGGAAGCGGTGGTCCGGGACAGATCTTTAACATCGGAAAATCAAAAGCAACTTTATTTGACAAGGACACGCACGTGAACATTACGTTTAACGATGTGGCCGGATTAGATGGGGCAAAAATGGAAGTGATGGAAATCGTTGACTTCCTTAAAAATCCAAAGAAATACACCGACCTCGGAGCAAAAATTCCTAAAGGCGCGTTACTGGTTGGGCCTCCGGGTACCGGTAAAACCTTACTGGCAAAAGCAGTAGCAGGTGAAGCCAAAGTACCATTCTTTTCGTTGAGTGGTTCTGATTTTGTGGAAATGTTTGTAGGTGTTGGAGCATCCCGTGTACGTGACCTGTTCAGACAAGCCAAAGAAAAAGCACCGTGTATTATTTTTATTGATGAGATTGACGCGATTGGCCGTGCCCGTGGTAAAAGCGCCTCAGCCGGTGCTAACGACGAGCGTGAGAACACTTTAAACCAGTTGTTAACGGAAATGGACGGTTTTGGTACCAACAGCGGTGTTATTATTTTGGCTGCTACCAACCGTGCGGATATTTTAGACAGAGCTTTGATGCGTGCAGGTCGTTTCGATCGCCAGATCTATGTAGACATGCCTGATCTGAACGAACGTAAAGAAATTTTCCAGGTGCATTTGAAGAAAATTAAAATTGATGAAAGTGTAGAGATTGATTTTCTTGCCAAACAAACTCCCGGATTCAGTGGTGCCGATATTGCCAATATTTGTAACGAAGCCGCATTGATTGCAGCCCGTTCCAATAAAAAAATGGTGCAAAAACAAGACTTTCTGGACGCGGTAGACAGAATTATCGCCGGTCTGGAAAAGAAAAATAAGATCATTACCCCTCAGGAAAAACGTGTGATTGCCTTCCACGAAGCCGGTCACGCTACCGTGAGCTGGATGCTGGAACATGCCAGTCCGCTGGTAAAAGTAACCATTGTACCACGTGGTAAATCACTTGGTGCTGCCTGGTACCTGCCGGAAGAACGTCAGATCACCACGCTTGACCAGATCCTGGATGAAATGTGCGCCGCTTTGGGTGGACGCGCTTCGGAAGAGATCATCTTTGGGAAAGTAAGTACCGGTGCTTTAAGTGATCTCGAAAAAATTACCAAACAAGCTTATGCCTGTATTGTGTACTACGGATTAAACGATAAAATTGGAAATATCAGTTATTACGACAGTTCCGGACAAAGCGAATACTCTTTCAGTAAACCGTATAGCGAGAATACCGCACGTACCATTGACGAAGAGGTGAAAAAAATGACAGACATTGCTTACGCCAAAACCAAACAAATTTTGCTGAGCAACAAAGATAAACTGACCATGCTTGCCGAGAAATTACTTGAAAAAGAAGTGATTTTTAAGGAAGACCTGGAAGATATTTTTGGGAAACGTCCTTTTGATATTCCGGAAGAAGTTATGAAACCACGTGCGGAGTTTCCTTCATTAGGAAGTCCGGATG
>CAZMHW010000260.1:0-5766 GCA_964566105.1 uncultured Akkermansia sp. | reverse complement strand
TCTGCTCTTCATTAAGAAGTAATTTAAGTAGCCTTATTTCTTCTTTTTGTTTTAATACTTGGTTTTCCATTTTTTTGGGTGTCGTTTACAAGATCATAACGCGTACATGCTTTAAATTATCACAACGATATTTAATCAAATATAGTATGGATTTATCTTATTTTCAACGAAGTGCTCTATTTTTAGGGGATTCCCTAATTGGCGTTGCCGTAAAAATTGAAAATTGTTAGTTAGAGTGGATTGAAAATGTGATTTAAAAAACTGCTCAAATTTCGGGGGTGGTAGAATTAAATTGGAATAGGGTTTCGAATGAATGTTGAGATATTGTTAAATATTTCTAGCAGCTGTTAATAAATTACCTTCAGTATAAGCACTAAATAACTTGGCAATATCCTAAATTTAGGATAAGGAATAACAGTTATTATGAGCGAAGACGCAGAAGAGAAAAACTATAAATTTTTATACATTCTGTTTGTGGTAGTTATTGTATTGTGGACTCTTTTTGAATTTGTGCCATATAAGTTATTCTCGACTTGGACAGACAGAGGAACGTTTGGAGATTCATTTGGAGCTATAAATTCATTGTTTTCTGGATTAGCATTTGCAGGTATAATTTATACAATAATATTACAAAAAAATGAACTTCAATTGCAGCGCCAGGAATTGGCATTTACAAGAAAAGAACTAGAACGATCTGCGTTAGCGCAGGAAGAGTCGGAAAAATCGCTTAAAGAGCAGTCTCGACTTATGGAAGAACAGGCTAAGTTAATGAGAGAGCAGATCGAATTCATGGAGAAACAAAATATTGCGGCAAAAGAAGCAGCTAAATTGGAAGCTATTAGTACAGTTGTTTCTTACTATTCTCAGTCGGCGGCTTCTTCTAAGAACGATAATTGGAATTGGTCGGTTCAGGCAACTCAAAAGGCGTCCAAATATGTAGAGATTCTTGAAAAACAAATTGAACAAATGAACAAAATAGCAGATGAATAATCTTAACAAATTCTACACGTTAAAGGGTAACTTGCCAGAACATGAATATCAACTTCCTAATCTGGGATCTCAAACCATTTCAATGATTCTTGGCTCAATAAGAACTAGTAAGTACGATTGGGGTGGCGGTAGAGAGTCTGAGACACAGACATATTACCGAAATACCACGGCGGAAGACTATGACAGACTCTTTGTAGAAAAACTAGGGAAAGTTAAGCCAGTTTACGAGATTGATGGGTTTTTAAATTATCACTTTGATAATTACACAGGGGGCGGTGGGCAAAGAGAATTGTTTTTAAAACACATGAAATATGTTGCATTACCACTTATTGCAAAAATGAATAACTGTGAGGCTTACGCTGAACTGCTTACCGAATGGATAAATAATAAATCCATGAACCGAAATTAATTATATTTTTTTGTCCACAAACGAAAGAATATGAGCCTAGTTTGCAATAACCCCATTATTTTTTATGTTCACCTGTTTGACTTAAAGTACATAATCTTATAGAAATGTAACTACCCAAGAATTGTTTAATTTTAAGACTATAAAACATTTAGATGCGTGCTACTCAAGACAAATTTACGGAAACCAAGTATTACCTAAAAAAGATAAAGGAAAATCTAGAGTTGATTCAAAAGGAGACAAAATTTACCGAGATCGTAGACAAAATATTTGAGTTTAGGTATGCGTTAAATGCCTTTGTGAATAATTATCGGTCTACCACTTTCGCTTTACAAAAGGAACACAAAAAAAATGGGGAGCTTTTTGCGGATTGGTATAGTCGAGCGTTAAAACCGATTATAGAGGGCGAATTCACCAAAGTAATCCAAGATCTCAGAAATATTAATCAAAAAGAAGGGAATATTTATCCAACCTTTGAGTTTAAGGGAAGCACTCAGGATACTAATATTTTTTTTGAATTAGATTTCACTTCTAATCAAGACAGTTTTGTAACCAGCTACCGGATGGAGAGTATCGGAATGAATAGTGAGAAACCTGTGAAGGCCAATATTGCTGATATCCAGTTTAAAAGTACTTTTCCAGCATCAGGGGCTGTAGAAAGTATAGAAATAAGTGAGTCTGACAGGCAGCTTATATTTAAAGATGCTATGAATCATTTAACTAAAACGGTAAATAGTCTTTATGAACAGGATGGCTTTAAACTTAATAAAATCAAAATCGATAGGCTGAATAAAGAATTTACCCCGGAAGAATTTCTCGATAATTTAAACCGAGTTACGGGTACTTTACAAAGTATATTGGAAGACGGGTGGAAAATATTCGGCAAAAAGGCTTAATTCAGTTAATTTTTAGATATTTTAAACGATTTTAGCTTCCAATTCTGATTATATTAATTGATAAAGTAACTTTAGTTCTATCTTGATTCCTAAAGCATCAACAGTTTTTCGATTTTGGTAATTTCTATCAATTTTGCCTTTAAAATGTTCAAGTTTCGTCCCTTTTGGTGTACAAATAAACAAAAAAGGATCAAAGCTTTGCTTTGATCCTTTTTTGTTTTGAGGTTGAGCAGAGCTGGATCAGGCTCAAAAGTTGTGGAGTAAGTATTCCCAGACATAGAGCTTTGAGAGTCTATTCTTGTTAAAATACTATTTCGTAAATTCAAACACTCGTTTGATAAAACCCTACCCATGAAAAAACACTTGATTCTTTTTACCATAACCTTCTTATCCTTTTCACGGTTTTTTGCCAGTGTACTCCCGGTTAATCAACCTAAAGTTAATGCCATTGCCTTCACTGAAAATAAAGGACAAGTACACGATCAATATTACAACTCTCGTCCAGAGATACTCTACGGAGTGATGGCGGGTAACATGGTGGTACATATTAAACGCTCGGGTGTTAGTTACCAGTTACACCGATTAAATTCCTATAAAGAAGTTGAAGATCCCAAAACTAAACGAAAAAAGAAGCAGTCTGTTCAGGAGAGCATTTATCGTGTCGATTTAAATTGGTTAAATCCGAACAACAACTTCACCAAAACCGAGGATGAAGCCTTACCGGGATACAGCAATTATTACCTGGAGAGTTGTCCGGATGGGGCGCTGAATGTAAAAAGCTATAAAGGAGTAACTCTGCATAATTTGTATAACGGCATTAACTTGCATTACTACCAAAAAAACGGAGAACTTAAACACGATTACATTGTGGCCCCTCATGCCGATTACAAAAAAATACAGATACAAATAAAAGGTGCGACTATTGTTGTAAATGAAGACGGTTCTTTATTCCTATCAACTCCCTTCGGTAACGTGCAGGAAGGCGCACCCATTGTTATTCAAAATGGAAAACACCTTAAAGCAAAGTGGTTACACAAACAAAACACGCTCAGTTTTGAAATTCAAAACTACAATCCTGATTACGAATTAGTAATTGACCCTGTGACCCGTCTGTGGGGCACCTATTGTGGTGGAACTGGGGATGAACAGATAACCTCTATCTCCAAAGATGCAAATAGTGGTAGTGTTTATACGGCCGGTTACACAAGTACAAATACATCGAGCCTAATTGCAACGTTAGGCAGCCATCAAGTATCCTATGCGGGAGGGATTTCCGATGCTTTTTTAGCAAAGTTTGATTTTTTTGGTTTTAGATTGTGGGCGACTTATTATGGAGGTACAGATATTGACATTGCCTATTCCTGCGCTGCAGATGCGTCTGGAAACGTCTATATGACTGGTGTTACAAGTTCAACCGCTACCAGTAGTGCATTTGCGACTATTGGCAGTCATCAAACCATTCATGGAGGGACTAGTGATGCGTTTCTGGCAAAATTTAACGGTGCCGGTATCAGGCAATGGGCAACTTTTTATGGCGGGTTGGGTAATGAGGCTTCTAATTCTTGTGCTGTTGATCCTTCTGGTAATGTATTTATGTCAGGCAATACAAGTTCAGGTACTGGTACCGTTATTTCCACTGTTGGCAGCCATCAGCCAATCTACGGAGGTAATACTGATGCATTTTTGGTTAAATTTAATAGTAACGGTGTAAGGCAATGGGGTACTTATTACGGCGGACTTTCATATGAAAGTGATTATTCAACAACGACAGATGCAAACGGCAATGTCTATCTAATGGGTTCTACATCCCCAAATACAGGTTCGGTAATTTCAACTGTTGGAAGTCATCAGGTGGCTTATGGTGGTGGACTTTCCGATATGTTTTTGGTGAAATTTGATAACACCGGTATTCGGCAGTGGAGCACCTATTACGGAGGAGCGGGAACTGAGTTTGGTAATTCATGTACTACGGACGCCAACAATAATGTATATATGACAGGCAGCACCGATTCAAATACAGGTACTGCAATTGCCACTTTTGGGGCTCATCAATCTATTTATGGTGGTGGAATAAATGGAAATTACGATGCGTTTTTAGTAAAATTTAATAGTAATGGTGTAAGGCAATGGGGAACCTATTACGGAGGAATTGCCAATGAGTATGGTGAATGTTGCGCAACTGACGCCATGGGTAATGTGTTTTTGGCAGGAATTACAAGCTCTTCCATCGGTAATATTATAGCAACCCCAGGTAGCCATCAGGCAATTTATGGAGGAGGTAATTCGGATGCTTTTTTGGCAAAATTTGATAGTAACGGCATTAGACAGTGGGGTACTTATTACGGAGGAAATGGGGATGACAATGCTTATGCGTGTGCCAATGATGCGCTAGGTAATGTGTATCTGGGCGGTTACGCTTCTACCAGTACAGGTACAAGCATTGCTACTACAGGCAGCTACCAAAGCTTTTATGGAGGAGGTACTTCCGATATGTTTTTGGTAAAGTTTGATGCATGTGACCTGGCTCCGGCACAACCTTCCGTTATTAATGGTGCTTTAGCAGTTTGTTATGGTGTTGTTGCTACCTACAGCACTCCTTTGGCATACGGTGCCAGTTCATTTACATGGTCTCTACCCTCCGGATTGTTTGGTTCGAGCAGTAGTAACACTCTTTCCTTAACAGCAGGCTCTTCCGGTGTTTTCACCCTCACAGTCGGCAATGCCTGCGGGGTTTCACCTCAGCAGACTTTACCTATAACGGTTAATCCTCTGCCGACCATTTCAGTTAGCAGTGGTAGCATTTGCGCCGGAGAGTCGTTTACGATCGCTGTAAGTGGCGCTAATACCTATAGCTATTCAGGAGGAGCTGTAGTTTCTCCTGGTATTAATAGTACATACACCGTTACCGGAACAAACAATTTAGGTTGTTCAAATACCGCTATAAGCACAGTAACAGTTCATCCTTTACCAACGGTAATTGCAAACAGCGGAGCTATTTGTATAGGACAATCTTTTACACTGATTGCCAGCGGAGCAAACTCCTATACGTATTCAGGAGGAAGCAACACAGTTTCACCTGCTACAACTACTTCTTATACTGTGACAGGTAGCAGCACCGAAGGTTGTGTATCAAATGCCGTAATCAGCACTGTTACTGTTAACGCGAACCCAATAGTTACAGTGTTTAGCGACAGAACTTTAATTTGTTCCGGAGAAAGCGTCATACTTACAGCCAGTGGCGCGCTTAGCTACGTATGGAGCACCGCCTCTTCCTCAGCAGGTATTGTTGTCAGCCCTTCCACATCTACTTCGTATACTGTTGAAGGTACGGACGCTAATGGGTGCAAGGCCACAGCCATGATTACACAAAGCGTAGATGCCTGTACAGGAATTAATTCAAATTACCTAAATCAGGCTTCGGATATAATTAGCATTTATCCAAACCCTAACAACGGATTATTTTACATTGAGTTA
>CAZMHW010000259.1:0-5818 GCA_964566105.1 uncultured Akkermansia sp. | reverse complement strand
AAACAAAAGTCTGAACTGAAAATTTTTCCTTAGTTTTTGCGCGTGAGGGAATAGCCCTCTTCCCCTTCTTTTACCATCCCATCGTCTACAAGTTCATTAAACGCCCTGATCCAGGTTTCATCGGTATTATTTTTCATGTTTTCCTTAATCTGTTCGAGCACCAGCGTTTTATTTTTGAGTAAACTCAGAATCTTACTTTTAATCTTTTCATAGTCTTTCGGACGTTTGCTAATGCATACGTCGCAGTGACCACAATCGCTGTAATTAAATTCATTAAAATACATGAGCAATTGCACCTGCCTGCAAAGTTGATCATTATCGGTATAATCAATCACAGAGTTAATCCGCTCCAGATACTGAGCTTTGAGTTTATGGTAATTCTCAGGATTTAATTCCAGGTATTTTGTTTGTATACGGTCCTGCATAAACACCAATTTAGGTAAAGAAGACTGAGGTATAAACGAGAGGATTTGTTGTTTATCGAGGTAAGTAAGTTGTTCGGTGATAGCAACAGATCCCGTTTTTACACGGTAAGCCAGGTCCTTTTCATTTATAAACACATAATTTTCAAACAAACCTCCGTAGCTCCGCAGGAGCGTTTTTATCAACGGCTCGTATTTCGGATTTCTGATTTCAAACTGGTAAATATCTTCCTTACCCGCCAGAAACAATACTTTAGACGGTTCAAAACCTGTATCGACTAAAGAAACATAATTCTCTTTCTCTAAAAATTTAATACTGTTATATACCAAAAGAGGTTGGAGGTTATAACTCCTGCAGATCTTATCGATATCAAATTCCACACTCAATCCCTGTCCGGCCCCAACAGCCACCTGGTAATAGTTACAAATAGCCTGGTAGCTCTGGCGAATGTAATCCGGCTCCGGAAAAGCAAATTGAAAATTATCCTTCAGGCGAAGTTGATCTGCTGCGGTAAAAAAAATGGTTGAGTAAGCAATTTTTCCATCCCTGCCTGCCCTCCCCGCTTCCTGAAAATAAGCCTCCAGGCTTTCCGGTAAATCCATATGCACCACAAAGCGCACATCGGGTTTATCAATGCCCATCCCAAAGGCGTTGGTGGCGCAGATCACCTGAACTTTATTATCAATCCATTGTTGCTGTGCCTCTTGCCTCTCGTTGTATTTTAAACCCGCGTGGTAAGCTAATGCCGAAAAATTATTTCTCTTCAGAAAATTAGCCAGCTCCACCGTTTTTTTTCTGTTGCGGACATAAACAAGGCCCGAACCACCAATATTACTGATCAGTTTAAAAAGACGGTTCAATTTATCCTCCTCTTTTTGCACCACGTATCTTAAATTTTTACGGGCAAAAGACTGCTTAAACACCTGTTGATCTTTAAACTGGAGTTGACTTTGAATGTCCTCCACCACTACTTTTGTTGCGCTTGCGGTAAGGGCAATTATTTTCACGTATTCAAAATAGGTTCTTAATTCGGCTATTTTGAGATAACTGGGTCTAAAATCGTAACCCCATTGCGAGATACAATGCGCTTCATCAACGGCAATAAGAGATATGGGTAAGTGAGCTAATTTCTGGAGAAAAACTTCGTTTTGTAAACGCTCCGGTGATACATAGATAAACTGGACATGTCCCAATGCAGCATTATTAAGTGCGATGTCAATTTCCTTAAAATTCATTGCCGCGCTTATGGCTACAGCGGAAATGCCCCGTGTTTTGAGATTATGAACCTGATCGTTCATTAAAGCTACCAGGGGAGAAACCACCAGAGTGGTGCCACCCATTACCAAGCCCGGAACCTGAAAACAAAGTGATTTACCGCCACCTGTGGGTAAAAGAGCCAGGGTGTCGTGTTTATTCACCACCGAAAGGATAATCTCTTCCTGTAAGGGTCTAAATTCATCGTAACCCCAGTATTTTTTTAATACCTGTTGAATATCTTGTTTTATATTTGCCGACACGGGTGTTAGAGCTTGAAACAAACAAATTTCATTAATTTCTGCCAATTAAGTGATTTTAATACTTAATTTGTGAAATTTACGTTCAATATCCCACAAAAGTAACATAGAAATTTAAATAGAAGTGATCGCTGCCTACCTCCAACAAATTCTTATTTTAATCAAACGTTTGGCCATTTGTTACCTGATCTTTTTTATTTGCAGGTTGCTTTTCTATTTTGCCAACATCAGTTATTTTCAAAGCGCCGGTTTTTTTGATCTGGTTATGGACTGTATTTATGCCTTACGGGTAGACACGTTCAGCATTGTAGTTATAAACAGTCTGTTTATTTTAATGTCTGCCCTTCCCTTTAATTTTTTTTATTCCCCGTTTTATCAAAGTGTCCTGAAATGGATTTATCTGCTGACTAATCCTGTTTTTATTGCTGCCAATTGTATTGACATAGGCTACTTTCCTTTTATCAGAAAGCGTTCTACGGCGGATATTCTCAAACAAATGGGCGGGCAGAGCGATCTTGGAAAATTACTACCACAATTTCTAAGAGATTTCTGGTGGATTGTTTTGTTTTTTACCGCCATGATTTTTCTCCTGGCTTACCTGTACAAAAAAATCAAAATAACTACTGTAAGAAATTACCAGTACAAAAACGTTCAAACCATTTTACTAGCCGTTTTTCTTTTTGTATTTACCTCGGGGCTCGCTGTTTTGGGAGTGCGTGGTGGCTTGCAACGCGTTCCCATTACCATTGTGGATGCCGGCTCTGTAACAAGTGCAGAAGAGGTACCCATTGTATTAAATACCCCTTTCACCATTATTAAATCGGTGGAAGAAAACACGCTGACAGAGTACGATTTTTTCTCCCCTGCCCAGCTTAAATCACTTTACAATCCCGTTCATCAGTTTAAAGATTCGGTATTCAAAAAACAAAATGTGGTTGTTCTGATTTTGGAGAGTTTTAGTAAGGAATACACCAAAATTGGCCGTAAGAGCTACACTCCCTTTCTGGACAGTTTGATG
The DNA here is from genome assembly GCA_964566105.1 of uncultured Akkermansia sp. GTDB lineage: Bacteria > Bacteroidota > Bacteroidia > B-17B0 > Aurantibacillaceae > Aurantibacillus. Next base: position 2,863 of record CAZMHW010000259.1, on the reverse strand, counting down.
GACAAGTCGCTGACCTGCACGAACGCCTTTTCAAACGGAACAAAATCTATTGAAGGAATTCCGGCAATTCTGGCAAGTTTACCTTCCTTAATGGAAGACCCTTTTATTAATTCGAGTTACGCCCTCAACGATCAAACCTCTTTTGCCACCCTTTTGGGTAAGGAAGGTTACCAAACGGCGTTTTTTCACGGAGGAATTAACGGTACCATGAATTTTGATGCCTGGGCAGCTTTAGCAGGTTACAAGAACTATTTTGGAAGAAATGAATACAATAATGACGAGGACTTTGATGGTTTTTGGGGGATTTGGGATGAGCCATTTTTACAATACAGCATAAAAAAAATGAGTTCATTTAAACAACCCTTTCATACGGCCGTGTTCACTCTAAGTTCACATCATCCTTATAAAATCCCGCAAAAGTACCACAATAAATTTCCAAAAGGAGATCTTGAAAACTCTGAATCTATTGGGTATGCCGACTACGCGCTGAAACTTTTCTTTGATTCGGCAAAAAAAACGAGCTGGTACAACAACACCTTATTTGTTTTAACAGCCGATCACGGAAGTTTGTCAGAACACTATTTCTACAGCAACATCGTGGGTAACCAGGGAATTCCGATTCTGTTTTTTAAACCTGATAATTCGCTGGCAGGAAAAAACAACTTCGTTTTTTCTCAAATGGATATCTTGCCGAGCACTCTCCATTTGCTGGGATACAATAAGCCGTTTCTGAGTTACGGTACATCTTACCTTTCTCAGCCACGGGGTAGTGCCTACCTCTATGCCAGCAGTACACATTTTATGTATACCGATTCTATGCTGTATTGTATTAATCTTCCCAAGCTGAGCCAGGTATACAACTACAGGCGGGACAGCACACTTACTTTTCACCTGCTTGGAAAAAACCCGCAAAAAGACTCGATAGACTATTCGCAATTCAAGGCTTTTATCCAGACATATAACCGCAACCTGATTCATAACAAGGGAAGGGTAAAATAAGTGAGGGCTTTCCACACCTTTTCTACACACTACTTTATAACAATTATGTGTATGTCAAATAATAATATCTCTGTATATTCGTTAACTTAATAAATTTCTGAAAGCTCTTCACACATATCTCTTTTTGTTTCTTCTCTTCGTTGGACAGGTGGCACGCACCCAAACCACTACTATTTCCGGAATCGTAAAAGGAACCGACGGAGAAGCTCTTGAAAAAGTGACGATCGGAATCAAGGAAAATGCGCAGCTCTATACCTACTCAGATGAAAAAGGAGCTTATTCCCTTACCATAGAGCCAGGCAAGGTTTTTACCATCATTTTTTACGATGTAAACCACAGTGCCGATACCCATACCTTTGTGGCGAAGCCAGGTCAAAACCTGAATTATTCACCGGTGCTCAAATTCAAAAATGAATTGGGTCCAGTTGAAATTAACGACATTGGAAAACGGAGTGAGGAAATTGTAGTTCTTGACCCTAAAGTGCTGAACCAGATCCCCAGTCCCACCGGCAATCTGGAAGATCTCATAAAAACACAGATGGGTGTGAGCAGTAACAACGAATTAAGCAGTGGCTACAGTGTGCGTGGTGGTAATTTTGACGAAAACCTGATCTACGTAAATGACATCGAAGTGTACCGTCCATTTTTAGTGCGTAGTGGTCAGCAGGAAGGTTTGAGTTTCGCAAATCCCAACATGGTTCAGAATATTAATTTTTCAGCAGGCGGATTTGAAGCAAAGTATGGAGATAAATTAAGCAGTGTACTTGACATAACTTATCGCAAGCCTATGAAATTCGCGGGGAATGCTTCCGCCAGTTTTTTGGGAGGAAACGTACAACTGGAAGGAATTACTAAAAGCAGGGTGTTGGCCTGGAACATTGGGGCGCGTTACCGCACCAATAGTTACGTGTTAAAAAGTCTCGATACAAAACTAAACACCAGCGGGGGGTACAGACCCAGTTCTACCGACATTCAGGCTTTCCTGACCTTTCAGATTAATCCGAAATTAAAAATTGAATTCCTGGGCAACATTGCCAATAACAAATACCTGGTAAAACCGGTGACCCGCCAAACCGATTTCGGAACCGTAAAAGACGCGTTGCGTCTCACCATTTATTTCGACGGACAGGAATTGATGCAATACACCACCTACATGGGAGGCCTTTCCACAACGTTTAAACCCAACAGCAAAACAAGTCTGAAATTAATCGGCTCGGCCTACCGGGCAAACGAACAGGAAGTGTATACCATTCAGGGGCAGTATTACATTGATCAGTTAGAAGCCGATCTTGGTAAACCTAATTTTGGCCAGGTGGCTTTTAACAGGGGGGTTGGTACTTTTTTAAATAATGGCAGAAATTACCTCACTGCCAGCGTATTTAACCTGGAACACAAGGGAACCCGAAGTATTAACAGCAACAACGAAGTTATCTGGGGCGTGCGTGAGCAGTTCGAAAAAATAGAAGACCGCCTGGGTGAATGGAGAACAGTAGATTCCGCCGGTTACATTGTGCCCTACAGTACCACGGAAATTAATTTAACCGATGTTTACAAAACCAAAATCACCCTTCCCAGCTGGAGAACACAGGGTTATCTTCAGTATATTCACACAGCGCTCCTAAAAGATTCTTCCAGTTTTAAATTAACCGCGGGGGTAAGAGCCAATCACTGGACGGTAAATAATCAAACTGTATTTTCACCCCGTATCACACTGGCTTATAAACCTAACTGGAGAAGAGACTGGCTGTTTAAACTCAGCAGTGGTTTTTACTATCAACCCCCTTTTTACAGGGAGCTCCGGAATATTGACGGAACAATTAATACAAACGTGAAGGCCCAGCGTTCCATACATTTTGTATTCACC
>CAZMHW010000258.1:3541-5829 GCA_964566105.1 uncultured Akkermansia sp. | reverse complement strand
GCTAATAATAGAATCATTTAATGGAAATCCTTTGTACTTTTCAGGCTGAAGAAATACAGTATTATCACCAAACTCACAGGCTATTGCGTCGAATATTTTTTTCTCTTTGCTGTTTTTTGGTAAAACCACGAAAATCGAATTGTAATGTTTTACAACGTCGAGTGCATAAGCCATAAATTTTTCAGGTGCAATTGGGTCAAACATATCAGGGTTATGCTCTAAAAAAATAGCCATGAAACTTTTACCCGTTTCTTTTTGCATAATGCCTATCATAGCTTGTCCAATTTCCTCACTCCATTCTTTAAATCTGTCATGCGCCTTGACAGTGCCATAAGGGTTCGCTATTTTGGAATAAACTAAGTCATCCAATTTTATTACTACATTAAATAGCTCATGCGCTGTGAATCCATATACATCATTTAGGAATTTATTATGACGCTCAAATACTTCAAAAAATATTTCCTTAAAATGAATATAATATCCGTCACCACGAACATTAATAGAATCCAACATTATGCTTGTCCTCAACCAATGATCGTATTCATTTCCTCCCTGGGGAATTTCAGCAGATAATTCCAAGAAATTAACATTGTATTTGATTTTAGAAAGTTTGTCATAAATATTGTCAATATCCTTATGTGTAGGAACCTTACCTCTATTTTGATTGGGACTGGAAGTAGCAATACTCATCGCATACTCAAGTATTACCTCGATTTGATCGTCTTTTTGAATGCCGCTTGCGAGCCTTTTTTCTTCTAAAAATTGATTGTAAATCGTAGGTGTTGATTGAATCAACCTAGCACCTAATCCACCAAGTATATATCTCTTATCAAAGCTATCTATTAATATAATTGCAGATTCTATTTCTCCCTTAATCCAGTCAATATACTTTTGGCGATCCTTTTTTACCTCTTCATAAGCATTTTTCCAAATAGCTTTGACTTCTTCCGGTATATCAAAAGTTTCCATTTGTTAACTTGTTAATCAAAACCAAACTCAAAGAATATCTCTTGAGAACATGAGAAAAGAATAGACCCAAAATTAGGGCTTTCAATAGCATTTTTGTTCATCCAACTCATAACGCCCCCTTTTTCAAGTTCTTTACCATAACTAGTTTCATGACCATTAGCATCCTTATATTTAATTGTTATAGTTTTGCCAACATATTTTTCAGCGTACTTAAATTGCAAACTGTCAAGATTATAGTCTATTCCATCTTGAACTCTGAAACCGGCAGCCTCATTTGGTTTAACGTGAACTGGCATCCTCTCGCCTCTTCTGATAATTGTTTCTACTTTTTCCATTTATTTTTTATTTAATGTTGGTGTTTTTTTCTTGGTATTCTTTAACCAAACGTGAATACAAGTCTTCTACCATTTTGTACCCAGAAATTGAAATTTTCTCTTTAGCATATGGTTGTTTAACATAGTCGCATCTTACACGCATTCCTGTTCTCTGCATATTTACGACTAGGTCTGTCATAAATTTATCACTAAAAGCTGTACCCACTACCTCAAAGGTATTTGTGTTATCATCAATTATTAATTCCCAATGAACTTCCATACTATTTATTTTTGTTCCATCTTTCAAAATACCATTCTGTAATTTTATGAAAGTTTAGATAATCTGTTTGCAGATTTGACCACTCGTTTGTTACAGTCATCCATTTCTCTTTGTTTTCAGGAATCCTTGAAAGGAGATCGTCTAATAGTGGTGTTAAATCCTTTTCATCGTCTTGCGAGTAATTTCTAAGGTCAAGATTTTTATCAATTGCTTCACGCCAGTAGCTTTCTGTATCTTTGCCGTCTAAGGAATAATTTATTAATTGGATAGTAGTGAGACTTCGTGATACAATTTCCTTATCAGAAATACCTTCAGAGTTAAGATAATTCATAAAATCAGATACATCTGTGCCGCCCTCACGTAATTCTGGAACAGGATGAAAACATCTAGCTATGGCAATAGTATCTAAGCGTGTAATCGGATCAAGATGTGACAGCCAATTTTTTATTCGTTCGAGGGGGTTCATTGATTACTTATGACAATCATTAAAATCCAAATGCTGGTGACAAACTTTGTACACTTTATTGTAGTTTATTCGTAAAGTCATTCCTAATCCTTTCCAAATTTTATTATACTGAATTTAGTAAGATTTTTGTGCTTGAAAATATACGGATTCGCTCTTATGAACCATATTTACAGCCTCAAGTATCTGGTTTATATCCATAGTTTTTAAACAATAGCCCGTCGCACCATTCTCCATACAAAGTTCTGGTACACCTTCATAC
>CAZMHW010000258.1:524-3531 GCA_964566105.1 uncultured Akkermansia sp. | reverse complement strand
TAATCTTAGGATTTATATTTAGAATTTCTTTCATATTCCTTTCAAAACTGAATCTACCATCAGACAAAAAGAGATCATAAATAAGAATATCGGGATTATGCCTTCTAAGCATTTCAAACAAAGACTTCTCATCATAAATGGAACATAACACAGGGAATCCATTGGATTCTAAAAATTTACCTAGGGCAAGTCCATATTTTTCACTTTGGTCAGCAATTAAGATTTTGGCTTTGGGTTTTGTTTTCATTGAACCTAGTTTATACTTAAATTTAGGTTCTTGTTGCTTGAATATCAACCAATATAAATACTGGTAAGCTCCGGTATTTATACCGGAGCTGAAAAGGTTAAATTTTAACAATTTTGTTACGAATGGCGTATTCGACCAATTCTGTAACATTTCTTGAGTTTGTTTTTTTAAACATTCTATCCCGATACCAATCAATAGTTTTTTTTGCTAATTTAAGTTCGTCTGCAATTTCTTTACTCGCCTTGTGTTGGCAAATCAATTTTATTATGGCTACCTCGGTCTGTGTCAACAAGGTGTCTTGTGGTTTTTCCACTTTTTGTACCTGCTTTGCCAGAATCGCTGACACTTCTTCGGTGAAAAAAGTTCCCTGTTTGTGGACAGCATAGATAGCTTCTATAATTTTATCAATTTTATGTCCTTTTGGTAAAAAGGAATGAACTCCAATTTTTACAGCGTCGAGGATAGTTGCTTCGTCGTAAAAGGCACTAAAGATTATGACTTTAATATCTGGGTAGTGTTTTTTAATATACTCAAAGGCCTCTTTCCCTCTCATTAAAGGCATTTCGAGGTCTAAAATAATGATATCTGGTTTTGCTTCTTGCAGTTTTTCAAGGAGTTCATATCCAGTACTAGCTTCAAAAAGTATTTTAATACCTACCTTTCGTCTTAACAAGGTTACAAGGGCTTGTCTCACAAAACCATGATCGTCGGCAATAGCGATACTTAACTCATCTTTCATTTTTTATCCTAATTGGAATTTTTAAGTTTACACAGGCAGCATGAGCATCTGCTGAATAATTAATACTAGCATTAAGAATTAACACTCTCGCTTGAATAGACTTTAATCCGAGACCAGCGGAAGATTCGGTTAATACAGCTATCGCTTCATTACTAATTCCTTCTCCATCGTGCATAAAGTCAATATTCAAAAAGTCATTCTCAATTTCAATTGTAACTTTCATGTATTTATATCCCGAATATTTCCTTATGTTATTAAGAATTTCAAGGCACATCCTGTAAATATGAGTTGCATCTGTTAGAGAAAAAACGGTGTTTTTTACAAGATTTGTCTGATTATTAAAGTCTACTTGAGTATGGTTACTGCTCGCTAGTTTATTAACATGGTACTCCAATGCCCAATTAAACCAAGTGAAAGTATAGCACCTGGAATCAAATCGTGTGATATGTTACGTATTTCTTTTTTTATTTTTTCAATCGCTTCAACGTCATTTTCTGCCCTTTCAAGATCAAATTGTCCGTTCAAAAAATCTTTAAGATTCATATCCATACTTTGCTCAATTGCACCGAGTATAGGGATAATTTCGTCGTGTAAATTTCTAGCAATCTTTTCTTTTTGTTTTTCTTCAGACTCTGTTACGCTTCTAAATATCTCCAACTGCACTTTCGACTCCTTTTCTGCTATTTTTCGCCCGTACATAACAAAAATAATTGCGGCCAACATCGCTACACAGATCAGAATCATTATCCCAATAAAAATGAATAGATCTATTTGGTTTTGATTTTCCATATACCGATAGCCAGTAAAATATTATATCCAATATTAGTAATCCAATGCAAGGAATATAAGTTGTTGTATGTTTTTATCCCCCGTTTTTCGATATAACTAAAAAATAGAAATAGCAGTATAGCCATACTAAAATAAAGAAGGACACCTACATTAATCCAAGTGAAATGTACCTCTTTTAATCTTGATGTATTTATTTCTTTCATAACTTTTAGTATGTATCCCCCTGACAGTCCAATAAGTAATGCAGCTTCATAAGTACTCAGAATACTGCTTTGCGTATGAAATTTAATGTTCATGTACAACAAATAGAAAGTTAACAATAGAAAAACGAAGTATAAAACAGAAATAATTACTCTACTTTGTTTAAAATCGTACCTCTTGAAGTAAATATACATAAGAATAGAGCCTTCGGTCAGGGTAAAGAGTAAGGAAATTAGGTAGGTTCGAATGTTATTTTGAGTGAAAATGAAACTAACAATTTCTGTAAATACAGAAACAATAATATATACAAATAAAACCTTCAATTCTTTATTGAAGGTTTTGAATCTTATGAAGCAACATATCAAAGGTATCGCTGCACTTAAAGACGAGGTGTGTTTGAGGATTTTAAAGAGTAAGTCCAAATTTCTTTAGCTATTTAATGGATTAGCGGCAGAGCAATCAGGTGGACAATTATAAGATCGTTCAGCCAACAAACCATTATATAGATCATTTCCGTTTGCATCAACACCAACTAGAATTAATTGTTTTACCCCATTATCATCCAGAGCATAATAAATTCTCATTCCAACACAATTTGTTTGAGAAAGAATTGAAATAATTGCAGCCTTGCCAAAGTAATGCCCTATCACTACACCTGGGGGATTTGCATCCCGATAATTTTTTGTCCATGCTGAAGCTTCCGAAAGTGGAATGTCGTGGTTTTCATTTCCTGTAAATGTCATAATCTGTTTTTTTGGTTAAACATAAGTCTGCACCAAATTTAGAATAAGTAGTTGAATAAAAACTGGTTTCAGGAAATTTCCGTTGCTATATGTAAGTTATTCTGATTATCAACGTGTTAACTAAGTCTAAATTGAATTTTGAATAAAAGAAAAAGAAAAAGCATTGCTATTTTCCCTTCACCTGGAACCTAAAAACGTTTTCCCAGTTTGTTTCTGGAAACACTTTTGTTTTTTCTTGAATAAATCTTCCTTGAATAAGTTTTAATTTTCTTTCCTTAACCATAGCGG
>CAZMHW010000258.1:0-514 GCA_964566105.1 uncultured Akkermansia sp. | reverse complement strand
ATCCCTTCAATATCAAAATCAAGGTTCCTTTTCGCATCACAATAAACTACAACCTTAATTCGATATTTTTTTTGTTGACAGATAAAATCAATAATTTCAGTACAGATTTTGTAAATGTTAAACTCTTTCTGTTTATCAAGATCAATAAAGGTTCCCTCGGTTGTTAGTATTTCAACCTCTGCTTCTGGGTATGTGGACTTAATGTCTTTACAAAATTGCCTAAGTCCTGTGACGATTCCATTTGTATCTAAAATAGCAGGGAAAATAGATTTTGAAATCATACGTGAATCTTTGTGAAACGTATCAATAATTGTTTTTACCTCATTAACTGCCTTTTTATTAAGTTCATTTTTTTGCAATGCCAAAAGTGGAAATCCTGTCAACAAAAGGTCATTCTTCTTCCGATGAAAAATTCTGGCTAATTCTTTGCGTTCCTCTTGTTCCGCATTTAGAAGGTTTTTGAGAAGCTCTAGTTGTTCTTTGGGTTTTGGTGGGTATGTAGGCATAGTGATAG
>CAZMHW010000257.1:0-5851 GCA_964566105.1 uncultured Akkermansia sp. | reverse complement strand
ATTCAGATTATTACGCCTCATTATTCAGGAAAATACTCCAAAAATACTGAAGTATAACGGCGAAACTAAAAAAGACGCTTCGTATCTTCGTAACAGCTTTAAAAACCTTCCGGAAGCCCTCCAAAAAGAGATTCTGGACTATAGTAAAAGTTCAAAAGAATTAAAACCGGAAGATTTTAACGGTAAAGGGCATGAGTAAAAAAATTCTGGTTATTTATTATTCACAAACGGGTCAACTGGGAGAAATCCTCGATCGCCTTTCTGAACCTCTCAGACAAGAAGGTCATGTGGTTGAGACTGTAATAATAAAACCTGAAAAGGACTATCCTTTTCACTTGTCGGGCAAAAGTTTTTTTGCAGCAATGCCCGATTGTGTTTTAGGTGACACACTGCCCTTGCAGGCCTTCCAACTAAAAGAATCTGCCTACGATCTGATTATTTTCGGTTATCAACCCTGGTTTCTTTCCCCGAGTGTACCCGCCAATTCCATTCTTCATCATCCGGCATTTAAAAAGGTGCTTCAAAATACACCTGTCATTACGGTTACAGGGGCAAGAAATATGTGGATCAGCGCTCTCGAAAAAATAAAAGTGAGTCTGCGTGAGAGCGGAGCCAGACAGGTTGGGAACATTGCTTTGGTTGACAAGACTCAAAACCACGTGAGCGTGGTGACGATCAGCTATTGGATGTTTAGCGGAAAAAAAGACAAGTTTTTATCCATTTTCCCAAAACCCGGGGTGTCTGAGTCTGAAATTCAGCGTTGTGGAGATTTTGGGCAAACGATTGCAAAACACCTGAAAAAAAGCGAATGGGAGGGTCTCCAGAATGAACTTTTTGCTCAAAAAGCTGTTGTAGTAAATTACAACCTGATGTTCACAGAATTAAAGGGGGCTAAACTTTTTAAGATCTGGGCAGGGTTCATTTCTAAACAAAAAAACAAAACAGCATGGCTTGTGGTGTTCAAGTATTATCTTATCATTGCATTGTTTATAGCAGCCCCCATTATTTTAACCGTAAACACCCTGCTTTTCAGGCCCTTCTTTAGAAAACGTATTCAAAAACAACTAGCATATTACTCAGGAGTAAATAATTAAAAAATGTCGCTTAAACCGGTCTATATCGTCAACACTTCTTCCTTTCTGCCCAATGAACCTGTCTCTAACAGTGAGATGGAGGATTTTTTAGGGTACATCAACCATGCCCCCTCCAGGTCAAAAGGAATTGTATTGAGGAACAATGGCATTAAACGACGCTTTTACGCCCTCTCAAAAGGAGGAAAAATAACACATTCCAATGCGCAGTTAACCGCACTCGCCATAAGAGCCTTATTTCCAGAAGATGCTGCAGGACTCAAATCCATTCAGTTGCTAAGTTGTGGTACATCCTCCCCCGATCAGTTGTTACCTTCTCACGGAGTAATGGTGCACGGACTTTTACCTGAAACTAATTCCGTAGAGGTTGTTTCCTCTTCGGGTGTTTGTTGTGCGGGCATGCATGCTTTGAAATACGCATTTATGTCGGTGCGCACCGGAGAGGTAAGTCGTTCTGTCTCTACCGGTTCTGAACGCATATCACCGGCTCTTGCAGCGGCGTCTTACGAGGAAGAAGCCAAACAATTAAAAGCCCTTGAAAACGATCCGTACATTGGTTTTGATAAAGAGTTTCTGCGCTGGATGCTTTCAGACGGAGCTTCCGCTTTTTTATTGTCCGATACTCCGAATACAACAAGTCTGAGTCTGAGAATAGACTGGATGGAAGGTTTTTCCTTTGCCAATACGCTGGAAGCCTGTATGTACATGGGCGCTGAAAAAACTGAAAACGGCACATTGACGAGTTACATGGACTATTCACCGGAGCAATTATCGGCGCGGTCGGTATTGAGCGTGAAACAGGACGTGAAGCTACTGAGCAAAAACATTGTGGAGCTCGGCGGTGTTTGTCTGAAAAAAGTTCTGGAAAAGCATAAGATCAGTACCAGCGAAATAGATTATTTTTTACCACATCTCTCCAGTGAGTTTTTTAAATCAAAAGTCTACGACAAACTCATTGAAAACGGAACGCCTATCCCTTATGAAAAATGGTTCGTGAACCTCAGTCAGGTTGGCAACGTAGGATCCGCTTCCGCTTACTTGATGGTGGACGAACTCTTTAAAAGCGGAAAACTCAAAAAAGGGCAGAAAATTTTATTGCTGGTTCCTGAAAGCGGCAGGTTTTCTTATATGTATGCCCTCTTAACCGTTTGTTAAACCGTTTCTGCACACAAAATCCTCTTTTTTTATTGCACCAATTTTTAGTAAGTTTATCTGACCAAATGAAAAAAGAAGACATCCCTCAGGACAAAAGCGCACTTGGAAATGTAACCAAAGAATTGTGCTACGCGGTGGATGCCTCCGGTAACTATGTTACAGGCTTAAGTTCTGGCTGGGAAGTGAAAGCCACCGCTCTTGACCTTGCCTGGAAAGACATAGACCAGCGGGTGGCGGAGGTTCGAAAAAAAGTAGAAAACAAAGAGGCGAGCCCGCTTTTGTATTTTATGGAATTACGGATCATGGACCTGGGCATAGTTGCTGCCTACACCGGCTTCTGGAAATGGCAAATCAAACGTCATTTAAAACCAGAAATCTTTGACAAACTTTCTCAAAAAAAATTAAATAAATACGCCAAAGCGTTTAATGTAAGTGTGGAAGAACTTAAAACCATGAAATTGAATGAAAGTTGAGTTTGAACATTTACAGGCAGCTCATTGTGAAAATGGCGTTACCAGCAATCTCCTTAAAAACACGGGTGTTACCATCACCGAACCTTTGGCTTTTGGTATTGGCTCAGGCCTGTTTTACATTTACATTCCTTTCTTAAAAATAAACAACGCACCGGCCATCGCTTTCAGGACCACGCCCGGAAATATTTTTAAACGTACCTGTAAAAGTCTGGGAATACCCGTTGTTCGAAAAAAATTCAGATCCGAAAAAGAAGCAGAATTATTTTTAAACCAGTGCCTTAATACCGGACAGGCTGTAGGTTGCCAGGTTGGAGTGTACTACCTTACTTATTTTCCAAAAGAATACCGTTTCCATTTTAACGCACACAATTTAATTGTGTATGGAAAGGAAGGGGATAATTACCTGATCAGCGATCCTGTTATGGAACACGTTACCACCCTGAGCAGTTACGAATTGGAAAGAGTACGTTTCGCAAAAGGCGCGTTTGCTCCAAGGGGTCAACTCTATTATCCGAAAGCTCACAAGGAAGTAACACCGGCGCAAATCAAGCAAGCCATCGTTACCGGCATTAAACGCAATGTGCGCGACATGCTTCACATTCCCGGCAGTATTGCGGGAGTAAAGGGAATTCGCTATACAGGAAAAAAAATAAAAGGCTGGCGCAATCAGCTGGGACTTGAAAAATCAGGTCTTTATCTGGCACAACTGGTGCGCATGCAGGAAGAGATTGGTACCGGTGGTGGCGGCTTCCGTTATATTTATGGTGCCTTTTTACAACAAGCACAAGCCTTTCACCCCTCTGCACCTCTGATGGAACTTTCGGACACCTTTACAAAAGCCGGGGATCTCTGGCGCAATGCTGCAGTGCAGGCTTCCGGAATTTATAAAGGACGCATTACCGCCCAGCACGATTTTGACGTGATGGGAGACTATTTGTTTGAGATCGCTGAGCTGGAAAAACAGGGCTTCCAGAAATTGTCAAAAATTAAATGGTAAGATGAAGGAAGCGGCAGTAGATATTCAGTCACTAGACTTTAGTTATGCGCATCCGGCACACAGCTGTTTTAAGGGGCTTAACCTCACCGTAGAAAAAGGAGAGCGTTTTGGTTTATTTGGACCAAACGGCGCCGGTAAAACAACCCTGATGAGCTGTATGACCGGCTTACTGAACTACCAGGGCGGCTCTATTTTTTTATTGGGAAATGAGCTCAAAAAAAATCACACGCACATAAAAACCCTGATCGGTTTTGTACCACAGGACCTGGCTTTTTATCAGGAACTCAGTCCGCTTGAAAACCTGCACTATTTTGGAGCCCTCTCCGGATTGAACAAAGAACAAATTAAAGAACGAAGCACTGAATTGCTGGACGTTCTGGGATTAACCGAGGTTAAAAACAAAGCTGTCCAAAAATTCTCGGGAGGTATGAAACGGAAAGTAAATCTTGCCATAGGGGTGATCCATAATCCTCCCCTGCTGTTTTTAGATGAACCTACGGTGGGAGTGGATGTGCAAACCCGTCACATCATCATTAACTACCTTAAGGAGTTGAATTCAAAAGGCACTACACTTATTTACACTTCTCACCAGCTCAGCGAAGCGCAGGATTTGTGTAACAAGATTGCCTTGCTGAACGAAGGGAAGATCATTGCCCACGATGAACCCGGACATTTATTTTCAGCACACAACACAAAGGACCTGGAAGAACTTTTCATAAAATTAACCGGTAAAACACGTACAGAGAACCATGTTTAAGTTGTGGGCCACTATACAAAAAGACGTGCGTTTGCTGGGCCGTGACAAGGTGGGTCTCACGCTCATGTTTTTAATGCCCATTGTACTGGCAATTCTTATTACCGCCATTCAAAACAGCACCTTTAAACTGGTAAATGACAACAAGGTGACATTGATGATCTGCAATAAGGACAAGGGAGAAATTGGTAAACACTTTGTACAGTCTATGCAGGCTGCAGGAATGTTTGATGTTCTTTTTCAGGATTCCATTGCTGAAAAAGACATTGTTGTGTCCATGGAAAAAAACAACGCATTGGTAGCCCTGGTTATTCCCTCTGATTTCTCCTCAAAAATAGAAACAAAAGCGGCGGCTATCGGGGGAAAGATTTTTCTGGATCTGGGACTTAGCGTTGATTCTTCCCAAAAAAGCATTCCATCTGTAACACCATTGCAGATCTACTATCAGCCTGTCCTTCAGGAATCTTACCGTCAGTCTATTGGTGGAGCCGTGCGGGGCGCGCTTCAGTTACTCGAGAGTAAACAACTGATTAAAAATTTATACGCCTCCGTAAATGAAAAAAAATCTCCGGAAGGTTTGGAACAGGAGCTCGAAAAAAACCAGACCGCTGTGACTGAAATTATTGCTGCCCGCAATGGCAGTCGTGACGTGCCGAACGCCACGCAGCATAATATTCCCGCCTGGACTATTTTTGCCATGTTCTTTGTGGTTATTTCGCTCGGAAGCAGTGTGGTAAAAGAAAAACTGAACGGAAGTTTTGTACGTTTAAAAACCCTGCCCAGCAACTATTTCGTATCCCTGCTTTCTAAACAAATCACCTATCTGGTTGTTACCCAGGCACAGGTGATGGTCATTTTCGCAATAGGTATTTATTTATTTCCCCTTATGGGACTTCCTAAATTAAATTTGCCCGAAGATTCTGGAGCACTGGCTTTGGTATCACTTATCTGCGGTTGGTGTGCCGTGAGTTACGCCATTTGTATTGGTACTTTTGCTCAAACTCAGGAGCAGGCCAATGGTTTTGGAGCCGTTACCATCGTTATACTGGCAGCTATTGGCGGGTTGCTTGTACCATCTTTCGCTATGCCCGAAGCATTTAAAATTCCTATGAAATTATCTCCCCTGCACTGGTGTTTGGAATCGTATTACGGTCTATTTTTAGAAGGTGGAAAATTGAGAGATATTATCCTGAATATTTTACCTTTGTTATTCATTACCGCATCTTTTCAATTTATCTCCTTTTGGGGTTTGAAAAGAAAAAAACTGATTTGATTAAAACTATGGAAACAGCACAACTAAAAGAAGAAGTGAAACAAAAAATGATTGAATTCTTAAATCTGGCACCAATGACCCCTGCCGAAATTAAGGACGACGCTCCTT
>CAZMHW010000256.1:0-5878 GCA_964566105.1 uncultured Akkermansia sp. | reverse complement strand
TTTTAGTACCCACACTTTGACCATTGAACACAAAATTCATGGCCGCACCAGAAGCATTTGGGTTATTAATAACACTTATGCTGTAAGTGGGTGCTGTTACGGTAGGCGATGCAGTTAAATAGATTTTGCCGTCAATAGCACGTTGAAGTGCGCCATTACTTAGGGTACTAGAGCCGGTTGCGAGAGAATATTGCGAGGCGATAATTGCAGAGCTTGAGCCCGCACATAGATCCCATTGGTAAAGATAGCCGATGGAAGTAGTTCCAGTAGAAGCGGTACTTCCATATAATTTTTTTCCGTCAGGAGAAAATTCAATTCCATAAGCAACATTTGCCTGATTGAGTTGCAGGGAATTAGAAACAACACCTGTACCGGGATCAAAATCAAAAAGATAAAAGCCTGACAGGCCAGAGGAACTCGGAACCGAATTAGAATATTGCGTCATCGCCAGCATTTTACCATTGGGCGAAATTTTAAATAGTCCTACACTTGAACCACCAGAACCCTTTGGTGTTGGGCCTGCCGGGGAAAGAACAGGACTTGCAGAAAGCCCTGAACTATTCAACAATAAAGCCCTGAACTGGTTCGTGTTAAAATCATGCGTTACAAGCCAAACATCTTTACCGTTACAGTGCCTTACAAGTGACAAGTTTTCACAGCCAGGTTGATAGATTTGAGAGTTTTTGGTAGTAACCGAACCCATCCCAGCAGCAAGGCTCATATCTACAATAGAATATGCCAACCATGAACCTGTTATCGTTGTAAAAACATAGTAGAGATTAGGGTGTCCGGGTTGTTGTACAACATTAACCCCTTTGTTTTGTATGGGCAAACCCGAACCATTAGCCATAGTGGCGTGAGCACTATTGTAAATAGTCCAGCCGTCAGTATAAAACAAAAGATTACCGGTGTTATCACTTATAGTTGCACAACCGCTTCCAGCAGAAAAAAGAGTATTAGCATTTGCTAAGACTGTTGGAGGTGAGGTGGAAAAATCCAACCCCGCACCATATTGACCAAAATACCATTTACTGAACTCGTTTTGCGAGTTCAGTAAATGGGTATTGATTAGAAGAGAAAAAATAATGATCTTTTT
This sequence comes from uncultured Akkermansia sp., assembly GCA_964566105.1. Classification (GTDB taxonomy): domain Bacteria; phylum Bacteroidota; class Bacteroidia; order B-17B0; family Aurantibacillaceae; genus Aurantibacillus. Next base: position 4,782 of record CAZMHW010000256.1, on the reverse strand, counting down.
AAATGATTTCATTTCCATTACTCCGATTTCACCACCCTAAACCATGACACATTTCCGCCCGTAGAACACTGCACAATATACAAGCCTGATTTTAAATTACCAGTGTTAATGTTATTCACACCCTTCTGTATTTTTGTTGTTGTAACAATACGTCCAGATAGATCAATAATCAGTACATCCGCAGTTTCTTCAACTTCGATAGAAAGCTCATTTGTAAATGGGTTTGGATAAACACGCATTTGAGATGCTTTATCAATACTGCTTATCCCAACACAATCCCCTACATTCACGGTAAAGGTATTGGAGGCTTTACAGCCGTTAATTGTGCCTGTCATGGTGTAAACTGTTGTTACCGTTGGCGAAAGAGCAACCGTAGCACCAGAAGCACTATTGCTCCAGCTATATGTGCTGGCACCGCTGGCGGTATACGTACGTTTATCACCTCGGCATATCGTAGAATAGCCACTTACACTCACCACAGGAGTTAAGGAAGTAATTGTTATCGTTTTAAGTAAAGTGTCATTTGTGCAATTAGAATACAAAATTAACTTCACACTGTAACTACCCACGGCCGAATAGGTATGTGCAGGATTTGCCAACGTAGAAGTATTAGCAGAACCGGAAGCGACCTCACCAAAATCCCACAAATAAGAATTAATTGGATATGCATTAACCGCACACCCACCCGCAAAGGTAGGTGTAGGTGCTGCAAAATTTACCTGTTGACAAGCGACTGTTGATGTTAATGGGCCAATAACAGGACGCACGTATGGATTGATAAAACCAGGGAAGCTATTACGTGGTTTTTTAGGGCCAGTACTTTGACCGTTCACTACGAAATTCATAGCGGCACCAGAAGCATTTGGGTTATTTATGACACTGACACTATAAGTAGGTGCCGTTGAAGTAGGAGTGCCTGCTAAATAAATTTTACCGTCGATAGCCTTTTGTAATGCTCCTGTTAAAAAGGTAGTAGTTGAACCAACTGCAAGAGAGTATTGGGAGGCTACAATGGCAGAATTAGAACCGGCACATAGATCCCATTGAAATAAATAACCTATGGGTGATACGCTCAAGGGAACCACACTACCATATAATTTTTTGCCATCTGGTGAAAATTCTACCCCAAAAGCTGCATTAGTCTGGTTGAGTTGAAGGGAGTTAGAGACCACACCCGTACCCGGATCAAAATCAAAAAGGTAAAACCCTGATAAGCCTGAGGAACTTGGCACAGAATTGGAAAATTGGCTCATGGCAAGTAGTTTTCCGTTGGGTGATATTTTAAATAGGCCAGCACTTGAGCTGCTAGAGCCCATTGGTGTTGGGCCTACGGAAGAAAGAACGGGGCTTGCTGAAAGTCCGGCACTATTAAGCAAAAGGGCTCTGAATTGATTTGTATTAAAATCATGAGTAAGAATCCATACATCTTTGCCATTACAGTGCCTTACCGCACTCAAATGTTCACTACCCGGCTGATAAAGTTGTGTACTATTAACAGTTACTGAACCCAATCCCCCTGCAAGACTCATATCTACAATAGAATAAATCAACCACGAGTTTGGTCTTGTCATAAAAACGTAATATAAGTTCTGTTGTCCAGGTTGCTGAACAATGCAAACTCCACGATTATTGGTAGAAAAACCAGAACCGTTTGCCATTGGAAGGTGGGCACTATTATAAATGGTAAAACCGTCAGTGTAAAATAAAAGATTCCCGCTGTTATCACTTATGGTCGCATAGCCTTCACCCGCTCCCTGAAGAATTGTATTAGCATTAGTTAAAACAGTAGGAGGAGAAGTTGAAAAATCCAAACCGGCGCCAGCACCAAAATACCATTTACTGAACTCGTTTTGCGAGTTCAGTAAATGGACATGGATTAGAAGAGAAAAAATAATGATCTTTTTAAATGATTTCATAATTAAGGGTATATTGAATACTGCAAGTTAAGAATTAATTCGTTTTGATTAACTTTTTACGAATAATTTTATTCTCTTTTTGAAGCACTACAATATACACAGAGGCAGGCACAGTGGAAAGATCAACCTGATATTCAACCCCACCTTTAAACGAATCACTATAAACCACCTGCCCTCTCAGATCAATGATCCTGATAGTGCAAGTACCGGCAGCATCCGCATAAAACACATTCAAATTACTGTTGGTTGGATTAGGATACAATTTAATTGCGTCGTCTTCGAACAGGTTCTTATTATCTTTAGATGCAGTATTGTTTGTATTTTGCAATCTCCAACTTGGTACATACGCTGTATTGTTCTGCGCACAATCCAGGTTCGCCTGAAGATGAACAATACCACCCGGCGATTGCACAGCACCGCCTTGATTATAGCCCAAACCGTTATTGTCAAAATTTGAAGCGGGAGAGAAACCTGCAAGTGGAACTACAAAAAGTTGAGATTGAGAAGCGTCGCTATTTTCCACATAAGTTTCAAAAGCAGCCAGACCGCCGCCAACCCATTGGTTACAATTCGGCGCTCCAAATTCCCAGAAATTATCACAACCGATCGCAGGGGTTCCTTGAGTACCTATCACAGCACTGTTGGTAAGGGCCAGGCCTCCAAATTCGTTACACATGTGATTTGCGCTCCAAATAGTTCCAGCATTACTTCCTTCAAATTGAAAACCAAAATGGCTGTTAGTCGTAAAGTTACAATGCACATTCGGAGAACCGATACCTTGATTTCTTTCACAATACACCAGCGACACATTGTTATTTGGAGACAACAAAGCCATCGCTTCTAAAGTATTTGTAGATATAGTTTTGTTATCCGTACTGCCGGTCAAGGAAATCCCATAGCCAAAAAACGGGTTACCAGGGCTACCGAAGGTATAATCGTCTTCAACATACACAGAGTTGCCTTCTACGGCCAACGGACAATCATCCATACCCTCTATGCGAACACCTCTGTACACCCTGTCCATTCTGTTGTAAAGGATATTTGCGTTTTTAATGCCGGGGTTTTGTGGTGAAACAAACCAGTTAGCACCATTTTGATTTGATGCCAATATCTGAACTGCTTCGAACATTGTCTCTGATGTATTTGGATTACCTCCACTGTAAGCAGTACTGCTCAATACTTCTGGACCAAAATAATTTTGGTCTACGTAAAGTAGGTCAGCATAAACACCCGAGGTCAGGTTATTTCCTGTCATGTCATAGAATGGAGGCGGATTCACCGTTGGTGTGTTTAAACTGAAACCAACCTGTACGTTATTAAATTCGCTGCTATGCACGTAGTGGTAAAAACGGTTGGTATTCGAATAAATCCCATACTGTCCCGGAATATTCGGATTAAGCCAGCCGGTAACACTTTGACTGCTTCTAAACATAGATTTTGTAACGTACAAATTATAAAGACTCTCTGCATTAATACCTTTTACACAATCCCAGGCACGCATACCATAAATACCTCCGGCAACAGGGGTTAGTTGCAACATTAAATTCCGAAGGCTGCTTACGCTATGATTGATAGCATTACCACCGTAAAAACCAGTTGGTGTGTTAAAAGGATATACCTGCATATTTTGAAAAACAAGATTTTGAGAGGTTAAACCTGCTTCCGAAATTTCTATACCCGTTCCAATTCCATCAAACAGATTAAAATCACCGCTTATGGAAGGGGCTGGGATAACACCAATATATACCATTCCCGCTTGCGTTGAGGGATCAGTCGGGTCACCAATATTCTCAATTTGAATCCCGATATGACCCGGTTGATTACCATAAGGTGCTTTTAATACGGCCTGTTGTGCATTAAGAAAAACGTACGGAGGAAGGAGTCCGGCTGTTGCCGTTGGACTTGATGGCACTTTCATGCCTCCACCGGTCATGCTTGAACTCGACCAGGTAGGTATTGCAGGGAAAGTGGTGTATTGCAAATTTCTGCTGGAGAACACACAACCATTAATTCCCAAACTTAAACTGGTAAGTGTTGGGGTAGAATTACTGATTCGGATGCCTATACGGTTTTTGTTAAAAACAACGCCCTCAATTAAAATTGGCATATACAGTACTGAAGGTTCGGTTACTATATTATCCAGCTCCATACCAATAACAGCGTCTTCTATCATACTCGTAGCCGGATTAACAGCTGTGGAAGGGGTATGAACCGCCCCTCCGTCAAGTATTTTAATCCCCTGCCACATGGTATTGCTACAACCAAACAAATGAGCATGTTCAAGATTCAGCGTATAACCGCTCGGCACAGTAATTTGAACCCCAGGTGTGATCCAAACCTCCGAGTTCTGGAAAGTGGTGTTAGCGGTAAGAGTCATGGATGAATTCAATAAGTAGGAATTGCTGCTAAAATTACCCCCCAAGCCGTTTATTTGGGTTAAGCCTGTTGTTGACTGAGAGCAGCAATTTGTTTGAACAGCTACTGCAACATTGGCAGTAGCCGGGCATCCGGTCGTGCCCGTAGGCGTGACGCTTACAACATAAACTGCCGATGAACTTGGGCAGACTACTACCGAAGTACCGCTACCTATACTTTGTGAATTTTGTAACCAGGTACTTGTAAAGGTTACAGGAGAACTTACACTCAGTGTAGTGCAGGGAGCTGAACTTGCGCAAATTGTAGGATTAGAAATTGATACAATAGAAATAACAGATAAAATAGTACGTGATTGAGGATTATAACGACGCTCCAGAAATTCCGGCATTGTATATACCATGCTTCGTGTATAGAAAGGAACGAATACCCATCCCAAAATCAAGATCATCCATCCCTGAATTTCCCAGTGTGCCATAGCCATACCACTGGA
>CAZMHW010000255.1:0-5887 GCA_964566105.1 uncultured Akkermansia sp. | reverse complement strand
CGATTAACGGTAAAGATATCATCGTATTGGCCGAAGGTCGCTTAGTTAACTTAGGTTGCGCTACAGGTCACCCAAGTTTTGTGATGAGTAACTCCTTTACTAACCAAACTTTGGCTCAATTAGAATTATGGACGAACACCGCAGCTTACGAGAAAAAAGTATACGTGTTACCAAAAATTTTAGATGAAAAAGTAGCCCGTTTACACTTAGCCAAAATTGGTGTTGAATTAGACACTTTAAATCAGGAACAAGCTGATTATATTGGTGTGAAAGTGGAAGGTCCTTTTAAATCAGACGCTTACAGATACTAATCCGTCTGTAGCTTTCGAAAAGCTCTTATGAAACAACTCTAAACCTCAGCAGAAATGCTGGGGTTTTTTTATTGATTCTTTTTTTGAAGGCTTCTGATCATCTCTCCAAAATTTTGTTTTTTATACATCGCGTTAATAACGTTTACAATACGTCCTGCTTTTGTTGCCGCACCCTTCGCCGTATAAATATACCGGTGAAAGTAATTGCGGTGAGAAAGAGGTTGTGAGTTGAATTGTTTCAGTGCTATTGGATCCTCGTTCAGACACTCTAATAATTCCTTTGACTGAAGAGGCTCGGATGTGTCTAATTCAAATTTTACAATCACCATGGCGCCCTCTTTTTTTCCCAACTTCTTGCGAAGTTCCCCATTAATGGCAATTATAAAATTCCCATTTCCAACTGGGTAAGTCGCCAATCGTTCAAATTTCACATCGTCCATTAAACCTTTGATGCGAAATTCCTTTTTTGTTTTAAGCTTAAGTTTTGTAATGATATCCGATGGGACATCCACGTAAGTCCAGCCTGTTTTTTCACCTTTGTCGGCAAATTTTAAGATGATGGATTTGAAAGAATGCATAACTCTATTTGCAGGTTTTAATATACTCGACAAACGCGCGTTCATACCTTCTTAAGGCTGATTCACGCAAACATTCGCAACTGTTTTTATAATCTCCCAAATTATAGTAGGCAATTGACATGTCGTAATACACTATTGCAGTATTGTTGCCTTTCCTCTGCGACTCCTTATAAAGACCTATTGCTACATCATAATTTCCTTTCACCGTCTCTTTTACAGCTTTCTTATAAATGGGCCGCCAGATCTTTTCCTGCAACTCCCTTTTGTTTTCTCTTATTCGGAATTTTTCCTCTTCCTGATCAGTGTATGGCGCCCAATAATAATTTAGCTCGTATAGCAGCGTATCTGTCTTGAATTTAAGCCTTTCCTGTGAAAAAACGAAGCGCTGAATCACAAATGTATCTATTGGAATGCCATTCAAGGTTGCGTAATTCCAGTCCGGCATCAGTGTCATTATTCTCTTAATTTCACGCCTAAAATCTTCGTTTCCACCCAGAACATTTACAAACTTAACCTTACCTTCCTTTGAAATATAAATCAGGGCCGAAAGCCCCCCTTCGACACCATAACTCAGTTGCCGAACAGGATACGTAATATAATCATCTACATATCGGAATAATGCTTTATAACCTCCGGAAAACTGTGGTGGTTTGTAATTAAAGGCTGAATCGGCTTGGCTTTTTAGTACAGGTGTAGTGAAACATAAAAGTGCCAGAACCATTTTAATTCTCATGCACTAAAAATAGAAATTATTTCGGACTGTTTTCCTGCGGTTAGAATCAAACTTTCTGCAGTTCAATCACCGTTATCTCAGGCCATATTCCAAGTCGCCCCGGATATCCCAGAAATCCTAATCCACGATTTACGTACAAAAATTGTTTGCCACTTTTATAGAGGCCTGCCCATTGTTTATAGACCCATTGTGAGGGACTCCATTTTATCCCGGGAATTTCAATACCAAGTTGCATACCATGTGTATGTCCACTAAGAGTCAGATCTATGTCAGGGTATTCCGGCTGAACTTGTTTGTCCCAATGGCTTGGATCGTGGCTCATCAAAATTTTATAAGGATAATTTTCGGCGCCTTTATAAGCCAGATCCATTTTACCGTACTTAGGGAAACGTAAATTTCCACCCCAATTTTCAACCCCAAGAAGCGCTATCTTTTCACCATTTTTTTCAATAGGAACGTGTTCGTTCATAAGTAAACGCCATCCAGCATTATGATGTACCATTTTCAAATCGTCCAGATTTTTGCGTTTTTCTTCCGGACTATTCCATACCAGATAATCCCCATAATCGTGATTGCCAAGAACGGAAAAAACGCCATGAGGTGCTTTTAAAGACTTGTAGACCTCTTCAAATCCCAGCGTTTCTTTTGCCTCGTTATTTACCAGATCTCCTGTAAACAAAATCATGTCAGCTCCTTGCTGCATGACAATGTCAAATGCTTTTATCAGGTGGCTATTGTCCAAAAAAGAACCCGTGTGAATGTCTGAAAGTTGAACAATTTTAAATCCGTTGAACGCTTCGGGCAGGTTCGGCGAAGGCACCTTTACCTTGTGCACCCTGTATTTGTAGGCCCCGCGAACCATTCCATAAATAAAACCAGCAGCAGGTATCACCGTAAACGTTATAGCCAGCTGACTCAGGAATTTAACTCTGCTGATACCTTTCGAAGCTTCAACCGCTTCGGCAGTGTTTTTTTGAAACAAAGAAAAGATCCAGCGAAAAAGTCTGAAGATATCATCAATAATTAAGAAAGTAGACCCTAATAGTTTACACAACAATACGATGAAAAAAATGGAAGCGACAAACCTCAAAGAGTTGCTCCATTCTGGCGGTGGATAAAACAAAGACACCATCCCGATTAAAAAACTAATGCCGGCCAATACATAAGCCGTGTATAAAATCCCATTCTTTTTTCCCTGGGAAAAATCCTGGACAAAGGTTTTTACGGCCTGCAAAAAATACAGTTCAATAAGAACTATAAGGACGAAGAAAATTAAAAATCTGAAAAACATATGCTGATTTATGAGGCTTGAAAGTACAAATAAGGGGTCTTTTGTATCTACATACCAATGTTAATTAATTCCAAAATCGGCCAACTGTACTTTACCAGTTTCTTTTACTTTTGATTAATAATCAATTTTGTAATTAAATTCAATCATGGCAAAAACACGAATTGGCATCATTTTTGGCGGACAAAGTAAAGAGCGTGAGATTTCTTTTGCCGGAGGTCGCACGGTTTACGACAATTTAAACAAGTCTTTGTTTGAAGCGGTTCCTGTTTTTGTAGACAGTTTTGGAAATTTTATTGAATTAAACTGGGAGTTTATTTACAAAGGCACTATCCGCGATTTTTATCCACCGGTTGAGTTCCTGCCAACCAGCTCTACTTTTCAGCTATACGCCGAAAATCTCGGCGATCTCAACGAAGCGCAACAAATTGCACTCATTGAAAAAATAGGCAATCGGTTAACAGTTTCTGAACTAAAACAAAAAATAGATTTTGCCTTTTTATGTCTCCATGGTCCATACGGCGAAGACGGACGGATTCAGGGTTTATTTGAGTTTCACCAAATTCCTTACAGTGGGTCGGGAATACTGGCTTCGGCTATCGGAATTGACAAAGCTGTACAGAAAGAACTGATGGTAAACAAGGGCTTCAACAGTCCTGCTTATATTACCATTAAACGTGCCGACTGGATAAACGGAACCGCGAACACTCCATTCAAAACAGTAAAAGAAAAAATAGGTTTTCCCTGTGTTGTGAAACCGGCAAACCAAGGTTCAAGCATTGGCGTCACAATCTTAAACACAGAAAGTGAGTTCGAATTCATGTCCGCTGTGGAAAAGGCATTGTTTACACGCTGGGTAGATGCTAAAGAGTGGAAAAAACTTTCCTCCGAACAAAAAATAAATTACGTAAAAACGCTGGCAGATATTCGCGAAGGAATTGGTATGCCTGTAACGATAAGCCAACCTAAAGAACTAAACAATAAGGTCATTTACGATCCCAACGAACTCATCACCTTTTTTGACGCACACCTCAATACCGATGGATTTGTTGTGGAAAGTCTTGATGGTGAAAGCACCGTACTTGTGGAAGGTTTTATTGAAGGAAAAGAATTTAGCTGTATTGTTTTGGAGGACGAAACTGGAAAGGCGATTGCCCTTCCCCCTACAGAGATTCGCAAAGGCAAAGAACTCTTCGATTACCGGAGCAAATACCTGCCAGGCTTATCGAGAAAAATTACGCCCATCGATATTCCGGATGCCCAAATAGAAGCTATTCGGAAAGAGTGTGAAAAATTGTTTTACGAATTACACTTTGATGTGTATGCACGTATTGATGGTTTCCTTGGTAAGGATGGAAAGATATTTTTAAACGATCCGAACACTACCAGTGGAATGATGCCATCCTCCTTCTTTTTTCACCAAGCTGCTGAAATAGGATTAAATCCGTCTCAATTTTTAACCTTTATCATACGTACTTCTTTGGCCAAACGCACAGCGCAGGCTAAAGGCAACCGAAAATACAAAACCCTGCTCGACCAACTCGATGAGCAAATTTTTAAAGACAAAAATGCCATAAGCAATAAAACCCGTGTGGCTGTGATTCTTGGCGGATATTCCTCCGAACGCCACATTTCAGTGGAAAGCGGAAGAAACGTATTTGAGAAATTATCCTCTTCCGAAAAATATGCGCCCTTTCCGGTTTTTCTCACAGGTAATTCCGAATCCCATGAACTGTACCACATTCCCATCAACCTTTTGTTGAAGGATAATGCGGACGATATTAAAGAAAAGGTTGAAAATTTTAAGGTACACGCGGCTATCAAAACCATAATGCAGGAATGCTCAGATATAACTGAAAAATACGCTGCCGCCAACTCTACCTCGTCTCCTGAAAAATTATCTTTTCAAACGCTGAAACAAAAAGCAGATGAAGTGTTTATTGCTTTGCACGGCAGACCGGGAGAAGACGGTGCCATTCAGGAAAAACTGGATGCGATTGGATTACCCTATAACGGATCTAGCAAAGAAAGTTCTTCCATAACGATCGACAAATACCGAACCAACGAAATTCTTAAAAACAACGGTTTCCTGGTTGCCGAACACATGTTGATTTCAAAACAAGATTGGGAAAAGAACAAGTCAGGCTTCGAGTCCATATTACAAAACACCATCAAATACCCTTTCATTGCAAAGCCGGTAGATGATGGGTGCAGTAGTGCTGTGAAAAAAATTAAAACCTTCGCCGAATTTGAAGCCTTCTGCAAATTAATCTTCCGTTCAAGTGAAGAGTTGGATACTGCTTCCGCGGATACGCTCCACATAAAACCGAAAGAAGAGTTTCCACAAAAACAAGTGGTACTCGTAGAAGAGCTCATCAGTAAAAAGGACGCTTCGCATTTTCTGGAAATCACGGGTGGTATGCTTACCCGCTACAATGCAAAAGGGGAGCTGGAGTATGAGGTATTCGAAGCCTCAGAAGCCCTTGCTGACGGGGAGATTTTAAGTCTGGAAGAAAAATTTCTTGCCGGACAGGGTCAAAATATCACCCCGGCACGTTATGCAAAAAGTACGGGTGACAGACAAAAAGTAAGCGACCAGGTGAAAGCAGAATTAGGAAGAGCTGCCAGAGTGCTTGGCGTAACAGGTTATTGTCGTATCGACGCTTTTGTAAGAGTGTTTAAGGATTGTAGGGCCGAGGTCATCTTTATTGAAGTGAACTCGCTGCCAGGAATGACCCCTGCTACTTGCATCTTCCACCAGGCAGCCATTAACCACTACAAACCTTACGAGTTCATTGACTCCATTTTAGATTTCGGAAAAAAACGCCTTGCTTCTGTTTCCTGAGTTGCAGTTCAACTTTTTCTTTCAGATAAACACAAAGCTTTTGGATTAATTCGTGAAATCGTCCTCTAATCATTACTTTTACTCCCTGAATGGAATTTGAAATTAAGCCACAGAATAAATTAAGCCTTGGAC
>CAZMHW010000254.1:5645-5894 GCA_964566105.1 uncultured Akkermansia sp. | reverse complement strand
CAACAAACTCCGAACGATTTATTTACTTTTGGTGAGTTTGTTTTTTTACTTTAAAACCAGCGGCGTTTTCCTCATTCTCCTCTTGTTCACTATTTGCAGCGATTATTTTTGGGGTAAACGAATCCATAAATCGGGTTCCGTAACACATAAAAAAATATTTCTCGGAATTAGTGTGGTACTTAATTTATCGGTTCTGTGTTATTTTAAATACGCTTACTTTTTTTGCGAGAGTTTCAATCAGATCAGTGG
>CAZMHW010000254.1:0-5635 GCA_964566105.1 uncultured Akkermansia sp. | reverse complement strand
ACTTTGCTCAGTTTTCCAATAACTTTTTTTCAACCAAGTTTAGCCTTGAAAAATTACTTCTTCCAATTGGAGTATCCTTTTTTACCTTTCAATCGCTGTCATACACCTTCGATCTTTACCGCGGCAAAATTGAACCTGTTAAAACTATTTTTGACTACGGATTCTTTGTATGTTTTTTTCCTCACCTCGTGGCAGGACCCATTGTGAAGGCCCACGATTTTATCCATCAGATTTATCAACCCTACAAATTAGAAAGAACCGAATTTGGTATGGCGGTATTTTGGATCATTAATGGCTTTTGCAAAAAAATCGTCGCTGATTACATTGCCGTAAATTTTGTAGATCGTATTTTCGATAATCCTGGGTATTACTCAGGGGTTGAATCCATCATCGGTATTTTTTCGTATTCTCTGCAGATTTACATGGACTTCAGTGGCTACACCGATATGGCTATTGGTCTGGCCCTTATTCTGGGTTTTCGCTTAAAGATGAATTTTAACTCACCTTACAAGGCTACCAGTACCAGTGAGTTTTGGAAGCGCTGGCACATTTCGCTTTCCAGCTGGTTGCAGGAGTACCTCTACATACCACTCGGAGGAAACAGAAACGGAACATTTGGTTCTTATGTGGCTATTTCAATCATAAGTCTTTTCCTTATCTTTTTGAGTGGCAAATTGTGGTTAATACTTGTATTTCTATTCCTGGCCGTGTTTCTTCTTCTGCTTTCTTATTTTTCTTTGTCCATTCGCAAAAGTATAAACACAAATATTAACTTAATGGTAACAATGTTACTTGGAGGGTTGTGGCACGGTAGCAGCTGGCTCTTTATCATTTGGGGTGGACTCAACGGCATTGGTCTTATCATTCATAAAATGTGGGCGAAAATTTCACCGTTTAAGAATACGCAAAACATCGGAGCAAAAGCGCTGCTGATGCTTATTACCCTCACGTTCATAAGCTTTACGCGTATTTTTTTCAGAAGCAGTAATCTGGAGGTTGTCAATCAACTGTTTGATCGAATGGTGAATCACATGGGTTCTGACTTGTTTTTAAAGATTCTTTCAGGATATAAATTTGTCTTTATTCTTGTCCTTCTTGGATATCTTATTCATTGGATTCCCGAAAAATTCAAGGAAAGTTACAGAAACTGGTTTGCCACACGTTCCTTTCTGTCAATGGGAGTAATAGTTCTTATTGCTGTATTCGTTATGTATCAGCTCATGAGCGGTGAAATGCAACCCTTTATTTATTTCCAGTTTTAGATCGGTCTTTCCTGTTAGACAATAAAATTGTTCAATGCAGAAACGCCGGACTGTAGTCCGGCGTTTCTGTTTTTAAAGGGATTAATTTTTTAGTAGTGTTTCTTCTTTTTGAAAACTGAGAATAAACGTTCAAGACTATCCAGAACATGTTTAAATACATCAAAATAAAGAGTCACAATTAACGAAATACTCATCAACCAGATAACACACATGTTGAACCAGAACGTTGAGTAGAAGGAACCAAAAAGGTTTTTGCGTGGTGCAAAGAAATGTGCACGGCCTAATTTTGAATCCACAGGATCCTGGAAAACAGGATCCGTTTGTTGAATCAGTCGCCCGTTTTTCTCAAGACAACGCTCACCACTGATATCATTGGCATTTTTAACCAATTGAGTCAGGCTTTCATTTTCACAATTATCTTTGAGAGTAACCAGACCATCATTTCCAAGATCCTTAATTAATTTCAAAGTCAGATCGTTGTGTTTCTTACGCGCAGCGATATCCACGTTGATATAATGATTTTTGAGGGTGTTGCCAAGGTAATCTTTAATTCCGGAAGCAACCTGTTCGTCATATTTTTCTGGATTAATGGAACTCAGAACGGGGCATTTTAAATGGCTGTAGCCTTGTTCTTTTTTAAGCTCATTATACAAAAGGTCAATATCATTTTTTATTTCAGTGGTTTTCTTTCCTGCCTTGAGTTCATTTTCAATTTTACCTACTTTGTTCAGTATTTTCTGCATCCAATAGTCTTTTTTGTAAGACGCGATGCTAATCCTTTTGTCTTCCTTATAAAACGTTTTTTCATATTTATTTTCCTTGAATTGATTTACGGCTAAGGCTTCAAATGCCCATCTGCTGGCCATTACCTCACCCGCAATAGGCACACTCCCCTGAGTAGCAAGAGTGGGGTTGAGCTTATCAAATTTTACAACAACCCCGGCTAACAATAACTGAGGAATGATAAGGAATGGAATCAAAATATAGATAGTAACAGCACTGTTAAACGCTGAGGATATGTTTAATCCAAGTATATTCGCAAAACAGGAAGTCGTAAATAGAACAATCCAATAATCCACATACATATTCTGAATACCAAGAATGGAATTACCCACTAAAACAAACGTAAATGTTTGAAGCGCAGATAGCACGAACATGATCACAATCTTGCTCCACAAATAACTGCCTTTGCTTAAATTCAGAAACGACTCCCGTTTGCGTATCTTTCTGTCGCGGATAATTTCTTCCGCGCTCACAGTTAATCCTATAAATAACGCTACTACCACCGACATAAACATGTAAGCGGGGATATTCTCATTATTTTTAAATATGTATCCCTTACTGTTTTCTTCGTCGGTATTAAAATACCTTACAAGATAGGCCAGAATAAAAGCGAGTAGGGGGGCTTCCAAAAAGTTTATCAGTAGGTATTGTGTATTTGTAAGTTTACTTTTAACATCACGTGTTATAAATACCTTAAACTGTTTTAAAATATTCGGAATCTTGAAAATACTTTCGGGGATCTCGGTGTGTTTCCTGTCCGTGTGGATTTCTGTTTCTATTAATTCTTTGTAATGATTATTCCAGGTAACTGGGCTTACCTTCCGGTTATAGGTTAAGTTACCGTACTCATCCAACACCTTGCTTTCAATAATATTAAATATCTGCTCAGGATTCACGTTCCCACAATAACCACATTCAGATTCTTCTGCGTTTACATGATTTACCAAACGTTTAAAGTAACTCACCGCGTCAACAGGATTACCGTAGTAGATAGGATAACCACCCACATCCAGGATCATTAATTTATCAAACATTTTATAGATGTCTGAAGAAGGCTGGTGAATAACTACAAAGATTAATTTTCCCTTTAAAGCAAGTTCCTTTAAAAGGTCCATAATGTTTTCCGAATCTCGTGAAGACAAGCCCGAAGTCGGCTCATCCACAAATAACACACTCGGTTCACGGATGAGTTCAAGTGAAATGTTTAAGCGTTTCCGCTGACCACCTGAAATGGTTTTCTCCAAAGGCGATCCAACTTTTAAATGCCGTGTTTCGCTTAACCCAAGATTCGCAAGTAATTCGTTACAATTTTTTGCTATTTCTTCGTCCGGCAAATTGCCAAAACATAATTTGGCATTGTAAAACAGGTTTTCGTAAACCGTAAGCTCTTCAATTAATAAGTCATCCTGACTCACATGTCCGATAACACCTTTAATTTCGTCATGTTCTGTATGAATGTTTTTTCCGTTAATTTTCACAGAGCCGGCGCTGGGCACCTCCATGCTGTTGAGAACATTCAAAAGTGTTGATTTTCCTGCGCCAGAGCCTCCCATGATTCCAATCAGCTTACCGCTCTCTTCACTAATGTTAATGTCTCTTAAGCCTAGTTTACCGCCTTTAAATTTATATTCCAGGTTGGTTACTTCAAATGTTATCCTTGGTCGCGATTCGTCACTCAAAAATCTACCAATCACATCGCTGTAATAAATGGGCTTTATTTTGCTCGAACGAATGGAAGATCCGGGAGTGAAAATATGCACACGTTCGCGTGAAATCCCCTGACCGTTTAATTGAAGTTCTATTTTTCCATAAATCCTTAAAGCGTACATCGACACACTTTCTATCTGAACAATACGAACGTCTTCGTTCATAGGTTCGCAGTAAACGTGTTTACTCTGGTTATTGTAACCATTAGGTTTATTATTAATTACCAGAATGTTCGGATTGTCAGGTATTGTTTCGGCACTGTCCTCAATAAACGATTTTAAAAGCTCAAATTCTGTTTTAGGGATATTGAATGTATCCGCTACCGTAATAACAAATTCGTATTCCTGATCTGAGATTTCATTACTCGAATAAATAAACTCCAACAAACGAATCAACACAATCACCTTTTGCGGCTGCTCCAGTTCCTGATTTACCTGTGTACAGATTTTCAGAACTTTCACCGAATTCAAAGAAGTTCTCTTTTGAGCGCCTTCTTTACGTTTACTGGCGTTTTGATGAGATTCCAGATATTCGTCAAAAATCTTGAGATATGTTTCTACCTGCTCGACGTTTAACTGTTGCTTCAAAAAGGATTGCACAATCAGCCTGCCGGTATTATTTATTCCGTCTACTTTCGCAATAATTGCGAACATCTGCATCAGCGCTCTTAATATTCTTTCACTCATAGTATATTGTTATTTTTTTCCGTAGATGGTTTCATAGAAACACCTGGATATTTTTTTTATTTGATTGGCGTCACTCTTGGTAAAATCAGTCTCGGCTCCCGCAAAAACAAACGAGGTAATGCCTTCTTCTTTCAGGGTAACAATGTAGTTCTTTTCTACCCGTACTACAAACAACCCCAGAGTTTTACTTATTTTGTACTGTTTAGAATCCGGTTTCACCCAGTAACTTTTACTCCCCGATTTTAGTTCGAGCTTATCAACTTTATTAAAGTAAAAATTTTTTGTAACAAGCAGTCTCAGGTAAAGTTTGTCGTCTTTTGGATCGTTGGACTGAAAAATTTTCAGTACACAGAAGTTTTTCAGAGTTGTTTCAAGTGAAAGTCCCTCCAGTGTTTTTCCTTCCTCTGGAATTGAAAGCGTGTCATTTAAAAATTGAAATTCACACTTACTCTGACTTTTTAAAGCCATGGAACAAAAAAGCAAATAAATAAAAGCTAATTTAAAATTCATTCTGTCTGACCAAGTGGATGATTTAGGACTTCCAAGATACAAAAAAAGGATAAAAAACCTTTTATCCTTCAAAGAAATTTGGTGTTTGCTAAAACTATTTTTGCTTAAATCCAATCAGAATAACAGCGCAACCTGAGCCTGGATTCTTATTCACATCCAATTGAGCTTCAATAATGGTCTCAACGGTGGATTTAACTTTAAAATCCCAATAAGGAGCGTTTTTTTGATAGCGGTTGCTAAACAATAAGTGACGATCCTGATCGTAAATGTTAAAAATAAGATTACCGTCCGAAGTGCCGCTGCAAGCCGCAATGCGATAAGTTGTTTCTCCAAAAAAAGTAGTATGAAACTCAGCATACTCTTCCGAATTCAACAAAAGGGAGCGGTATTGCTGGCCATCAGAAATAAAACTGGAAATAATATGTTTTGAGCACATACTGGCAATAGTATCACATTGAGCCTTCGTCTCGTTAATACAAGTACCCATGGTTAAGAAAGACAGTGCTAAAATAAATTTCTTCATCTGATTTATTATGATTGTGTTGTATTAACTATTTTATTCCTGATCTGTTTTAGTTGTTCACCGATTTTGGTAAGCTGGTCATCACTCACAATAACCTCGGTTGTACTATTGATGTAAGTCACTTTTTTAGCAGTATCAGTCACAGGTTCTACAAAGTTATATTT
>CAZMHW010000253.1:0-5903 GCA_964566105.1 uncultured Akkermansia sp. | reverse complement strand
CCTTTGAACTGAATGGGCGCAAAGTAGAATACCGCGTTTCAAAAATCACACCTACCAAAATTGGGCAATTTGTCACCATCTGGAAACGTAACACAGAAGGAATAACCGAGCCTTTTGACAGTGAGGACGAACTGGATTTTATCATTGTTACTTCCAAAAAAGAAGATAAGATCGGACAATTTATTTTTCCAAAATCTGTTTTAATAGAGATGGGAATCATTACTCACAAGGATAAAGAAGGGAAAAGAGGAATTC
The DNA here is from genome assembly GCA_964566105.1 of uncultured Akkermansia sp. Classification (GTDB taxonomy): domain Bacteria; phylum Bacteroidota; class Bacteroidia; order B-17B0; family Aurantibacillaceae; genus Aurantibacillus. The sequence continues at coordinate 5,648 of CAZMHW010000253.1, read as the reverse complement.
GCGTGTATCCACCCTGGGACAGCGTTACCAGTAAACAAGCCGCTAAAACGCAAAATTGGCAGACAAAGTACTTTGTCACGATTGAGAAGGACTTCGTAAATATTGAACTGGCAAAACAATTGATCAACAAAACATAATTCTGCGCTAAGCAGTAGTGACTTTTCAAGCTTAGGTTTCAAAAGAAATTTATCGTAAGTTTGAATCACCCTTAAATCCATTTGGAATGACCTTACCGAAAAAAATCAACGTGGCGTTTATGTTAGCAGCGGTGTTCATTTTCATAACTTCATGCAACAAACATGTACACTATAGTGGTATTGTTTTATCCCGGCATTTAATCCCCATGCCAAACGTAAGAGTAACAATTACAGTTGGACACGGTGAACACACTGGCGGAGGAGGTAGTGCTTTGGAAGGCTCTACGGACAATGATGGAAAATTTAAAATCAACGCCACTCTTTGCAATAATTGTTGGGGATCTGCGATCAGTGTGAATACGGCAGACAGTGGTTCAGTTGAACATCAGAAAATTGACAATAGCTCAGATATCCAGTTAATTCTTAAATAGAACAGTTCTCGGCTTCATCTGGTAAAAGTAAAAAAGAGTTTAAATACCTTGCGGTGTTAGCAGAAAGGTCCCCGTAATGAATAACTAAAAATTCGGGAGTAGCGTACGCGTATCCAGATTAAATTAACACCTTTACCTAAACTTATGAAAAACAAAATAACGGTATCAACGATTTACAATTGCAGTTTAGAGAGAGCATTTAAAACCCCTCTTCTCTGCGACGTTACAAAAGTTCACACAGGCTACGGCTTAATGCCAAAAGTAACTCACTGTACCGAAGATGAAAACTGGGGAATAGCAGGTTCCCGTAAAAAGGTATATGTAGCAAAATCTTTAACTCAAAAAGGTGGTTTTGCCTCTGTTGACACTGTTCTGGAAAGGTCTGAAAACAACTACTGGAAATTTGAAGTGGGTGAATTTCAGTCCTGGATGCTGGGATTTTCGCGATTTACCGGTGAATGGAAAACAACGGCTTTGGAAGCAGAAAAGATTCTTATAGAATACACTTATACTCTGCATTCGGACGTGGCAGTGCTTTACCCTTTAAACTGGCTTTTCGCGAAAATATTCTGGAAAAAATACATGAAACATGTATTGGAAAACGTCAGGCAAATGATCCAAGATAAGGAACCTTACAGACACAGGTAATAAAATCAAAACCCATATACGTAAACTCCAGCCTATCAGTACTAAACATTTGATTTTCATCATTTGCTATCTTTTAGCATTTCTTTTTTGTACTTTAGAGTTCTCTATAACAAACACATGAAAAAAATTACAACTCTTACTTTTTCCTGGCTGGTTACCTTAGCCAGTCAACTTGTTGCGCAAATTCCCAACGCCGGTTTTGAGAACTGGACCAGCGTTGGTTCGTATCAGATCCCAGATGGCTGGGGCACCATGAATCACGCGACGGCTACTACCAGCGTTTTTACCGCGGTGAAAGGCACTCCGGGCAGTCCCGGAAATTCCTATCTAAAATTAACCAGCTTGCAAGCCGGCGCTGCTGTTGTAAACGGTGTAGCCGTGAGTGGAAAATTAGATACGCTTACACAGGAACCGATCTCAGGTTTTGCGTTTAATCAACGTCCCGCTACTTTTGGTGGACGCTGGCAACACATGATCTACGGATCAAGTCAGGGCTCCGTAAAAGTTCTATTAACACGTTGGAACACCTCCTTTAGTCAGCGAGATATTGTAGCCAGTGCATCTGTGACCCTCTCCGGCATGGCCATGAGCTGGGCCAATTTTACCATGCCTTTAGTGTACGCCGATTCTTTGCATTACCCGGACAGTTGTATTATTGTATTAAAAGCCAGTGGCTCTGCTCCCACTATTTCCGATTATCTCTGGGCCGATAACCTGGCTTTTACAGGTACAGTGGCTTTAGCACCTCCTCCCAATCCGGTTGGCATCAGTAAAAACGAAAACGCCGCTGTGAGTTTTGACTTATTTCCTAATCCGGCCAAACATACAGTAACGTTAAACCTCAATGCACCTTCTACGTCACCATTACGCGTTCAGGTCATCGACATCACAGGTAAACTCGTTCAGGAAATGACACTGACGCCCACGATTTCAGGAGCTTTCACACAGCAAGTCGACATCAGTAAACTGGAGAAAGGTCTTTACACCGTGTTAATCAAATCAAATTCTTCCTCTGGCAGCCACAAACTGTTGGTAGAATAAAACTGCGTTCATGAAAAAAGTACTGCCCGCGTTTGCTGCCTGCCTGGCATTAGGCATTCAGGCTCAAAACCAGTTGTTTATTCCCGATACTCTGGCCGGTCCAAATTTTATTTTAAACATGCACCGGGACTCCGTGCAGTTTTTTCCGGGACACAAGTCTTATACCTATGCTTACAATTTAAATAAGTATTTAGGTCCCACACTTATTTTCAGAAAGGGTAATAATGTCAACATTACGGTTAATAACCAATTGGGAGATACAACCACTGTGCACTGGCACGGTGTACATGTACCTTCTAAATGGGACGGAGGTCCGCACACCCCCATATTACCCAACGCCAGCTGGAATCCTTCTTTTACAGTAATGGACAATGCTGCTACCTATTGGTACCATCCGCACACGCACATGAAAACCGCGGTGCAGGCCATTAAAGGCGCGGCGGGTTTAATTATTGTGCGCGACAATGTAGAAAGCACTCTGACCCTACCCCGCAAATACAGTGTAGATGACATTCCTTTAGTGGTACAATGTCAGCAATACGATTCTCTAAACCAGGCCATGCCCCGGGGAATGCAAGACAGCACGCTCTTGGTGAACGGAACGATGCATCCGTATGTAAATCTTCCGGCACAGGTTGTTCGTATGCGTCTGCTCAATGCTTCAGGAGAACGTACCTTTAATTTTGGGTTCACCGGAAATAAAATTTTTTATCAGATTGCCTCCGATGGCGGTTTACTGAACGCATCCCTCCCCACTAATCGTGTACGCTTATCGCCGGGAGAACGCGCCGAGATTTTAGTAGATCTGAGTGGAATGAATACCCAGACCTTAAACTTAATGTGTTACGGAACCGAATTACCCATGGGTGTTCAGGGTGGTCCAACTATGCCCATGCCTCCAGGTAGTCCGCCTATGAACAGTCCGTTGAATGGGATCAATTACAACATTTTAAAAATAAACGTACAGGCTCAAAGCGCAAATCCTGTGACCCTTATTCCAACAGCGCTCACCAGTAATGTAGTGTATAACACGAGCCAGGCCCACGCCGAGCGCAAGGTGCGTTTTACTTCCGACAGTGCCATGGTGATGGACGGTCCCTTTTATTTTAACGACAGCACCTTCGACATGATGCGGGTAGATTACACCATTCCCCTTAACAGCGTGGAAATATGGACTCTTGTAAACAAAACCATGGTGGCCCATCCATTTCATTTGCACGATTCTCAGTTTTTTATTCTGGATAGAAATGGAGTGCCTGCAGATCCGCAAGAACAAGGACGTAAAGATGTGGTTTTGGTATTACCGGAGGACTCCGTACGTTTTATAACAAAATTTGAAGATTATGCCGACGATCAGATTCCTTACATGTACCACTGCCATATTTTGATGCATGAAGACGATGGTATGATGGGACAGTTTATTGTATCCAGCAATGCGGTGGGTCTAAAAGAAAATGCGGCAACAAATGCAGTCCTTGCTGTTTATCCAAATCCTGTACAATCCAGCCTAAACATTAGATGCAGCGCCCTTATTGAAAATATTCGTCTGTACAATTACCTGGGTCAAAAATTAAGCGAGGTACGAGTTCCTGAGAAAAACGAAAGCTCTTTGGATGTTTCACTTCTAAATAGTGGTCTGTATTTTTTAGAGATCAAAACAGAAAAAGGGATCCTTAGAAAAGAATTTGTGAAGGACTAGCGTTTATAAAAATTCTTATCTTTAATAAACCCAAAGGATCAAAAAGCTACGCCTATCTGGTTAATTTTAGTGGATTGGAGGGCTTTTGGTAGTACTTTATGGTAATTAAGCGTAATACATGGACAACAGGTCAGTAATATACAGATGTGAAACAATTATTCGAGATTTAGCAAATGACACAGCCAGACGAATTAATGACAAACCTTTTCGTGAGACGGTAATAAAACGATTGAAATTCTCAGACATCAAAGATTGGAATGTTCTTTGCAGTTTAATGGACGTATTGGGCGACACAGAACTTGCAAAGGAAAATTTCATTAAATACGATTTAACTGGCCCGACAAAAATTTCAGATTACGGAGAACAATATCTTAGACTTTACGGAATTCTCAATGCAGTTTATTTACAAAAATCTGCATTAATTTCATTTATCGAATTAGTTAAACTAACAGGAAAAAAGGACATCATAAAAAAGATTGACGGACTAAAGATATTAGAGTTAAGACATATTGCAGGTGCGCACACCATTGACTTTTTAGAAGAGGGTGTGAAAAATCCGCACCAATTGCAAAGAGCAATGTTGACCCATAGTCAAATTAAGACTTCTGACTCTAAGGGTACCTTTAAGGACTTTAACCTAAAAGAATTACTTGCAGAGTATAACGGTTTTGCAGAGACCATAATAATTCAGGCGACAGAAAAATTCATTAATACTGTGCTTAAAAACGGTGGACAGAAACTAAAAGATTATCATGAACGCTTAGAAGTAGTTAAATTACAAAAAAGAGGTGACATTGTAATTTATAGCCATGACGGACAATCACAATTTGTTATTAGGCTCACCGAATAATGTACTACGCATAACAGCAAATAAACGTAAGCGGACGGACGTCAGTTATCGCTCGGTGAAGAAAAGTGGTCGCTAACGCGTTTTTATTTTGTACTTCGCTAATAAACATTTGTACATACAGAACAAGTTTCAAAAGCCCGCCTCACGTCTATTTGAAAAATGTCAAACAGAAGACATCACTCCCCGACAATAAACTCCAGATAATTCCGTTAGGAAAGCAGACATGCTTAAACGATTCCGAAATTTTATTTCAACACCTAAAGGTTTATCAATCGCAAATACGATCTTATTGATCCTGGTTACTTTGACAAATATGTTATTTCAGGCATTTTGCAGACCTACAACCTGGGCGACATTCTTTCTAATTATTTGCTTTTTGAATGTTGCATTGTATCCTCTCATCACGGAAAAAACGAAACTTTTTTATATTTCAAATTTCATCAACGGGCTTTCATTTGGCATATTTACATACTGCATTATTTTTCTCGGACATATCAACTTCTTAAGCATTTTTGCAATTCTGTTTTTTGGTATGGGTTTGGTAACGTTTATCCCTTATTTTTTCGTAATTCAATTATTTTACAAGTGTTTATTCGGTTATAAAAATACTCTCACCAAAGCCCTTTTCTGTTTAGGAATATTAAGTTTTGTATTGACAGCTTTATTTTTCAATTACCAGTACAAAAATGCTTTGGTCTCAATTGACAGATTTAAAAAAAGTAACTATACCCAACTGGACAAGAATTTTATGACAGAAAAAATTCTGGGAATGTACTTTAAATACCACACGGAAATCTGTGAGTATGACGGTTGGCGACCTCCTTTGCACGATCCCGCTCTAG
>CAZMHW010000252.1:0-5912 GCA_964566105.1 uncultured Akkermansia sp. | reverse complement strand
CCGTACACCACTTCCTTTGCCGCAATGTTTCCTACTTTTCGTGAAGACTGAGAATACAAATGTGAACTGTAACGGTCATTATTCTGCAAACGTGCTGTCTCCAACCAATTTACCAATTGCTGACGTGCGGATGAATTTGTGGTCGCGGTTAAACGCAATACCTGTTTTAAAGCCGCGTGAATGTCACGACGGTTAGGTTCTTTGATCCCCTGTAATTCTTTTTTAATTGCCAGAATTTCGTCACCTCCAATTTCTTCGAAAAGGGAAGCTACTTCTGATATCTCCGCTTTGATCGGATTGAGGTAATCGTTCCATGCGGCTGTTTTGGCTTGTTTTACGGTCTCTTTGGCCTCCTCCTCTATCTTACTTAATTCTTCTTCGTTGGCCAAAGCATTGGTAAGAATCCATTCCCGCATTTGTTTAACGCAATCAAAATCAGTTTCCCATTGCAGACGTTCCTTGGATTTATAACGCTCGTGAGATCCACTGGTACTGTGTCCCTGCGGCTGCGTCACTTCTTCCACATGCACCAAAACAGGCACATGTTCTTCGCGGCAAACTTTAATGGCTTTTTCATAGGTTTCGCACAAATGCGCATAATCCCAACCGCGGGTTTTAAATATCTCATAGCCTTTTGCGCTACCGTCACGTTGAAATCCCTTGAGAATTTCACTGATACTTTCTTTGGTTGTCTGGTATTTTTTCGGAACAGAAATACCGTGGCCATCATCCCACACACTCACCAGCATGGGCACCTGAAGCACGCCAGCCGCGTTAATGGTTTCCCAGAAAAGACCTTCGCTGGTGGAAGCATCTCCTATTGTTCCAAAAGCCACCTCGTTTCCTTTGTTACTAAAATTGGTAAAAGGTGCTACTTGTAAGTCTTTATTAATCCTGTAAAAGTGCGAGGCATAAGCAAGTCCCAATAACCGTGGCATCTGACCACTGGTAGGTGAAATGTCGCTGCTGGAATTTTTTTGTTCGATGAGCGCTTTAAATGATCCGTCTTCGTTAAGACTGTGTGTTCCAAAATGTCCGCCCATTTGCCTTCCGGCACTCATGGGTTCACTCGTAATATCAGTATGCCCGTATAAGCCGGCAAACCACTGCTGTAAGGTAAGCGCCCCTATGGAGAACATAAAGGTCTGATCGCGGTAATACCCACTTCTGAAATCCCCGTTTTTAAACACTTTACTCATGGCTACTTGCGCCACTTCTTTCCCATCGCCAAAAATTCCAAACTTAGCTTTCCCAGTCAGCACTTCTTTTCTTCCCAATAAACTTGCCTGGCGACTTTCGTTCACCAATTTAAAGTCCTTAAGTACTATACTTTTAAATTCGTCGAAGCTTAAATTGCTGGTTTTGGCTGCACTTTCTTGTTTTCCCATCGTAAATCTTATTATCACAAATATAACAGATTGGGGGCAATGGTGAAAATATTTTAGTTCCGAAATGCCTTTTTAGACCCATTCTATACTTTCAGAATTTTAAGCATAAGAAATACTTAACAATAAGAATATTTTCAGTATTTTTAATGTTCTTCACTCTACAAATTAAACACACAAACTAAAAACACAATGCGTTATTTTTTTATTTCCATTTCCTTCATTTTTTCACTTCAACTTGGTGCACAACACTTTTGCCATACCACCGAAATGCAGGCGAAGTGGTTTGCCGAGCACCCCGAACTAAAACCAGCTTACGATAAACACAGGCAGGAAGCTGCCGAACTTGACAAAAAACTGTTTACAACAGGAAACTCTCCTTCGAAGCGCACCGCGAGTGCCGGCACGTACACCATTCCTATGGTGTTTCATATTTTGCATACCGGAGGAGCTGAGAACATTTCAGACGCACAGGTTCAGGACGCTGTAAATATTCTTACGAGAGACTTTAACGCCATGAACGCTGATACTTCCTCGGTGGTAGTTCAGTTTAAAAATCTGGTAGGGAACACTCAATTTGATTTTGCTCTGGCCACCAAAGACCCCAACGGTAATTGCACAAATGGTATTATCCGTCATAACGATGTGAACACCGACTGGACCGGTAGTTTATCTGACTATGCTTATACCTGGCCACCGACACGTTACCTCAATATTTATGTCGTAAGAACCCTTGGCAATGGCGCGGCGGGTTACACCTACCTTCCCGGATCGGGAATTCCTTCATCCATGGATGCCATTGTGATTTTAAACAGCTACGTAGGAAGCATTGGTACCGGTAATGGCTATACATCGCGCGCCCTTACCCACGAGGTGGGACATTGGTTTGATCTGGATCATGTTTGGGGTGGCACCAATCAACCAGGCGTTGCCTGTGGTGATGATGGTGTGAGCGACACACCACTTACGAAAGGCTATAGTTCCTGCAATTTGAACAATTCGGCTGTTTGCACGCCGGGCGTGGTTGAAAACGTTCAGAATTATATGGAATATGCGTATTGTCAGCGGATGTTTACAAAAGGACAGTCAGCCAGAATGCAAAGCTGCATCAATGGCTTTTTGAACGGTAGAAATAATTTATCCTCAACCAATAACCTTTCCATTACCGGAATTACCAACCCGGGTGTAAATTGTGTTCCGGATCTGGATATCTTCGCAGCGCCATCTTACACGGTGTGTTCGGGAAAAACTATCAGTTTAAAAAGCTTTACCTTCAACGCCAACCCTACTACTTATTCGTGGACAGCCACAAACTCAGCCAACATTGCCAGTCCGTCTTCCGCCTCTACCTCGGTTACCTTCAATACACCAGGTTTGGCGGTTGTTACCTGCACCGTTTCAAATGCAAATGGTACTGCCAGCAAAAGTATTACGGTACTGGTTCAAAATGGTACGACCCAAATAACCAACTCCAGCATGGAGAGTTTCGAAGCTTCTGCCATCACCCCACCGGCTCAATGGGATGTAGTGAGTCCAACCAGTTCCAACTTAAAATGGGAGGTCATGAGTGGCTCTGGTTCACATGGATCAAAATGCATGTATGTTCCGGGCGAAACATTCCCGGCTAACAGTGTCGCCTTATTGGAAAGTCCTTCGTACGATTTTAAAAATAATCCCGGAGCGCTGTTTACATTCAAATACGCTTACGCAAAGGAAAACAATACCAACGCCGATTTATTTAAAGTGCAGGCCACCAAAGATTGCGGAGGTACCTGGACAGACGTGTGGGTTCCCAGCAACAACTTTATAGCACAAGGCTCGGGTGGTATTACCTCCGATCTTTATTTAAATCCTTTTGCTGATCAATGGAAATTATATGACCTTACAGCCCATCCTAATTTTCAGTCTTTTAAGAATGAAGCCAATGTGCGCATTCGCTTTTATTTTGAGGAAGATATCAATGGCGTTGGATTCGCAAACAGATTTTATTTAGATCAGGTGAGTTTTACTACACCTGTTGGTATAAATGAACTCAGCAAAAGCATCGGACTCTCTGTATATCCAGTCCCTTCCAACGGCTCATTTGAATTGGGTTTTACGCTATCAGACGCGTCAAAAATAAAATACCAGTTACTTTCTGTGAGCGGTGCACTTTTGTTGGATGAGCCAGAAAAAATAATGTCAGAAGGAAATCACAGTATTACATTTAACAAGGAAGAACAACTTGAGAAAGGAATTTACTTTTTAAATTTAGAACTGAATGGCGTAAAAATGAGTAAAAAAATTATTATTCAATAACCACGGTTCTATCAAACAAAAAATCCCGTCCTTTATTAAGAACGGGATTTTTTTATTGCTTTAAAGAAGTATTAGATCTGAGCGTCTAACTTAGCGGCTAAAGCTGCTTTAGGCACAACACCCACTTGTTTGTCGACTAACTGGCCGTTCTTGAAATATAACAACGTAGGGATATTTCTAATACCATAATTTGCACTGATGTTAGAATTTAAATCTACGTTTACTTTACCGATTACCGCTTTACCTTCGTATTCTTTAGCTAATTCTTCAACTACCGGTCCAACCATTCTGCATGGTCCGCACCATTCTGCCCAAAAATCCACTAATACCGGTTTGTCGCTTTTTAAAACTAACTCATCGAAGTTTGCGTCTGTGATCTCTAATGCCATAATTATTTTTTTTAAGATTTCTTTTTAATATTCAAATAGTATTCCAGATCAAATTTAAAGTCTTTCTGTCAGTTTTTCAGACAGGGATTTAAACATTCACCGCCATTTAACTAACAATAACATTGTTCCTTCTGTTCATGTAAATGCCCGCCCCTACAGTAATTAACAATAGTATAGATCCTACAAGCGCAATACTGTTACCGGTTTTATAGGTTTGTGGCTCAAACTTAAATTCCACTTTATGTTTACCCGGTGGAAGTGGCATTCCACGCAATACGTAATTAACCGACAGGTGTGGTTTAAGTTGCCCGTCCACGTATGCATTCCATCCAAATGGGTAATAGATTTCGGAGAAAACAGCGAATCCCTCGTCTGTTGAATTGGTCTCATACACCAGGTAGTTAGGTTCATATGAAATCAATTGAATGCCTCCCTCGCCTTTGTAATTTTCTTTCAGGCCCATCTCAGTTTTATATTTCACATTCACCACAGCCATATCCCTGGTGTTAATTTTTCCGAGTGTTACAATCTCACTATCGGGTGTAGCCACAGTTTTCAGTGACTTAACAAACCATGCATTGCCATTGGCCTGAGAGTTTTTTAAAGGCACGGCTTTGCTTCCATCTTCCCCCGCCGGTAAAATAAAATATTTCGTATTCAACATATTCAACACCTGCAGGCGCGCCATCAATTTTGCAAGAGAACTATCGCTTGTGCCCGCACTGGACAAGTCTTTGTAAAGAATGTTTATTTCCGGACGGAGATGAAAGTCGATCAGGTCGACGTAACGACGTAGTTTAGCCCCGTGATAACCACCAATAGATTTGTGGTAATACGAAGTGGAAGCGTCGTCAAACGGACCTACCGTGAGATTCAATACCCTGTAATCGAGACCGGTATCCTTTAATATTTCTTCATCCGCCATAGATTTCCCTGAAATATACTCCTGGTTTTCAGCTTTCGTGGCAAATGACCTATCGTTCAGATAACGTCTGTCCACCGTCCACAGATCAATAAAAATAAAGAGCCCCAGGGCACCGTAAAACAGCTCCTTTTTGATTTTCCCCGTGAAATACAGGTAGAGCGCAACAAAACCCAACAGAATAAAAATAAACGAACGGATAGCGTCTGATTTAAAAATGGTTTCACGCGCCAGTTCGATCTGTGGCATCATTTCTCCAATTCTTTGTCTTGCCTGATCTTCAGGATAGCCGGCACGCACGTAACGATCTACAGTCATTTCCAACTCGGCCGTTTTATGAAAGGTATTTACCATTTCAGGTGCCAGGTAAGAAATAAAGCAGAAGCCACCAACCACCGCTGTCACACCAATGATCAGTTTTTTAAGAGACACTTCTCTCTTTAACAGGCTTAATTTAATTTTATCGTCCCAGCTTTTTATTTTCATCATCTCGTTAATGGCAAGAATGGCCAATAAGGGCAATGTAAATTCCGCCACGATCATGATCATACTCACCGCCCTGAATTTGTTGTATCCGGGAACGTGATCCATAAAAAAAGAAGTGAGTCCCATAAAATTGTGTCCCCAGCCCAAAGCAACAGTAAGAACTGTGACAATAAACAAAGGCCATTTAATAAAATGTTTAACTACAAAAAGACCGATGATTGCCAGTAAAACAACAATTGCCCCAATATAAACCGGTCCGGAAGTAGAAGGTTGATCTCCAAAATACGCATCGCTGTTTGACACCATTTCACGGTATTCGGGATCTATTTTTTTAAGGGCTGAAGGGTCGGCTGAGCCAATAACACCACTTGCTCCACCCTTAAAGTCGGGAATTAAAAAAGTAAAGGTTTCCCCGATACCATAACTCCAGCC
>CAZMHW010000251.1:0-5916 GCA_964566105.1 uncultured Akkermansia sp. | reverse complement strand
AGCCTATGCTGTTCAAAGCGACTAATGTCAATGCCGGACTCATCGAGACTTACGCCTTCCTTTAGATAGTCTCTTTTTACGTAAAAAGACTCACAGTAATACCACAATTCTCTATAGTACTGAACAGTATTACTTTTTTTCCATTCGTAAACAGCAGGGAAGCCGCCGTGTCTCACCGCGAGATAAGGCAGGAATTTCGTTTCTTTCTCCGGGTCTGGTTTAAGCAGATTGGGATCAATCGTTTGACCGCGGATGAGTAGAGTGCTCAAAAGACATAAACTCAAAAACAACAACTTTAAATTTATCTTACTGTTAACCAACGACATATTAACAAAGATAGAATAAAATCGATTACATATATAACATTTTAAATAACCCAAACAACCCTTTCACTCAAAGGGTTTCGGTAGAAGAAGACAATAGGAAGCTTATTATCAGGCAATTACAGGAGGTGGCTCCATTACTGTACCACATTTTTTGCAGGTTCTGAGCTCTTTGCTCTCATAAAAACGTTTAAATTCACCCTGGAACTGAGTGGTGATATCTGTAAGGGTAAAATAGGCTTCGTGCAGCTTGTTATTACATTTTTCGCAAAACCACATGAGGCCATCTTTTTCGTTGTTTTTCTTTTTGTGTTCAACCACCAAACCTATAGAGTTTGCGGTACGTTTCGGGTTGTGGGGAACCTTGGCGGGTAACAAAAAAATCTCTCCCTCTTTAATCGGAACATCCACAGCTTTTCCGTCTTCCTGAATCTGAACGACAATATCTCCTTCCAATTGATAAAAAAACTCTTCCCCCTCGTTGTAATGAAAATCTTTACGGGAGTTAGGTCCACCAACTACCATCACAATAAAATCAGTGTCCTTGTAAACAACTTTGTTATTTACCGGAGGCTTAAGCAAATGACGATTCTCGTCAATCCATTTTTTAAAGTTAAAGGGACGTGTTACCATAGCATGAAATTAACGGTTTAAATTTAAAAGACAAAATTTCGGGCAGAACCCCAATTATGGGAACTAAGAGTCAAGAGTCAAGTGTTCCATCTTGACTCTTGACTCTTGTTTAAACAAGTTTGTTCTCTATCAGGTACTCCGCAATCTGAACTGCGTTGGTGGCTGCACCTTTTCTCAGATTGTCGGATACCACCCAAAGATTAAGGGTTTTTCCCTGCGATTCATCGCGACGAATTCTTCCTACAAACACCTCGTCTTTGTTGTGGGCATTCATAGGCATGGGATACACCTGATTTTTGATATCGTCTTCTAAAACAACACCAGGGGTGTTTTTTAAAAGTTCAAAAATGTCTTTGACTTCAAAATCATTTTCAAATTCAATATTCACACTTTCGCTGTGTCCTCCCATAACAGGAATGCGCACGGTGGTTGCGGTAAGCGCGATGGAGTTGTCTCCCATAATTTTTTTAGTTTCATTCACCATTTTCATTTCTTCCTTGGTGTAGCCGTTATCTAAAAAAACATCTATTTGAGGAATAACGTTCAGATCAATTTTGTATTTGTAAGCCATTTCGACACTGCTACCGTCCCTGCGTTCATTCATCAATTGATTCACCGCTTTAACACCGGTTCCGGTCACGCTTTGATAAGTAGAAACTACCACACGTTTAATTTTATATTTTTTATGCAGAGGATTTAGCACCACTACCATTTGTATGGTGGAACAGTTAGGATTAGCGATAATCTTATCGGTTTTTTCGAGTACGGAGGCATTTACTTCCGGTACAACTAATTTTTTTGTGCCGTCCATTCTCCAGGCAGAAGAATTATCAATCACGGTAATTCCAGCCTCTGCAAACTTAGGCGCCCATTCTTTGGAGGTATCGCCACCAGCGGAAAACAGAGCAATTTGTGGTTTAGCCGCAATGGCCTGTTGCATGGAATGAACCAAATACTTCTTTCCCTTAAACGTAAGTTCTTTACCAACCGATCTTTCTGAAGCTACCGGTATTAATTCTGTAACAGGGAAATTTCTTTCTGCCAAAACTTCCAACATTTTTGTGCCAACCAATCCTGTAGCACCAACCACTGCAATTTTCATTTTTTTTGATTTTTTCGAGCGCAAAAATACTAATAACTTAGTTGAACCGATAATATATTCCCACGGAATTTCCTTTACCGTTAATTCCCAATCCGGCTCTTCTAATCCATTTGTGGGAATCAACCATAATAATGGTTCCAACCAGGGTAACAACGGCGCCAATTCCCGCTATTGCTGCGCCGGCATTCGTGTTGGTTAAACTCAGCGCTGTACCGCCGCCGGTAACAGCAAAACCAGACAAAACAGTGATCACACCGGTATAATATTGGCGACCATGATTTCGAAAACACGTTTTCATATAATCCAATTCAAGAGCTACAGAAATGGTGTCTGGTGTCTGAACTGGAAAAATGATTTTATTTTCCGGTTTTGAGGGATCGGTTCTTTTTCCATTTAGGCTATAAATCGAAACCAATCCCAGATCTATGTATTTTCCAGGATCTTTCCTCTCGGTATAAAAAATACTGTTGTTATTTATAAAAGTAATGCTGCAAATAATTTGTTTTTTGTCTTTTTTAAAAATAGTGTCGGTTTGAGCGTGGTAACAAAAAGGAAATAATATTAAGACAAGCAGTTTTTTCATATGCAGCGACTTAAGTGTTTTATGTTTTTGAGCTTTAATTTTTCTGGGCGTCTTCGGTTTGTTGTTCCTCTTTCACCAAATAAACCCCATTCGGCTTAATTAACACTTTTCTATGCCGGTACAGCACGCCTATCGATTTTTTAAAAGTAGCCTTACTCATTTTAAATTTGGCCGCAATCTCTTCGGGACTGCTCTTATCGTGCAGATCTAAAAAACCATCGTGTGTTTCGAGGTACTCTAAAATAATTTCTGTAGCCGACAATACATTTTTAAAACCACCTTTTTGCAAACTAATGTCCACAAGTTTATCTTCCCTTATGGTCTTTACATAAGCGATCAGTTCTTCGCCCACAAACAGATCCTGGTACACATCGTTATGATAGATAAGTCCTTTGTACAGACCATTAATAATGCAGCTGTATCCCAGCGGAGATTCTTCGGTGATAATGACCTCTACTTCCTGCCCACCTTCTAACTTCATGTCTTCGTTTGAAAGAAACTTATCCAGCTTACTCGAACCAACAATACGTTTACTTACATCGTCGAGGTAAACATAAACCACATAATAACGCCCTTCCTCCATGTTAAATTTTTGTTCACTGTAGGGAACAAAAAGATCTTTTTCAAGGCCCCATTCCATAAAAGCGCCAATGTCACTTACCGCATTTACACGCAAACAGGTGTAATCATTTAATTTCGCAATGGGCTTGCGCAAGGTAGCAATTAACCGGTCTTCCGAATCTTTATAAATAAAAGCATCTACCTTACTTTTTACGTCCGGTTTTTCTTTTATGTACGAATTAGGTAAGAGCACTTCATTCCCTTCACTGTCTCCCAAATAAAAACCAACCGTGGTTTCTCTCAAAACTGTTAAGGTATTTATTTTTCCAATCTCTAACATGTTTAACTTCTTTGTGCGAAGGTACGGTATAATTTGGTGCTCAAAATGCGTGGAGCTAAATATTTGCGGCAGTCTCAAACTTATCTTCTACATTTGTGGCCTTTCTTATGAAATCGAAAACCTTTTCCTGGACCATACTGATTGTTCTTTCCATCGTCTGGGGAAGCTCTTTTATCTTAATGAAAAGAGGTTTAGATGCGTTTAGCAGCGATGAAGTAGCGGCCTTGCGTATTTCTATCGCTTTTCTGTTCCTCACGCCTTTATATGTTAAACACTACAAGATCAATCTCAAAAAATACATTGTTGGATTGGTGTTGATGGGAGTTTTTGGAAATCTGATCCCCGCATTTTTATTTACTAAAGCCGAAACACAGATCAGCAGCAGTTTGGCCGGGATGCTGAATGCGTTAACTCCTTTATTTGCCGTTATCGTGGCCTTTATCTGGATGAAAACAAAACCTTCGGGGCTAAAGATTTCGGGAATTATTATTGGTTTTATTGCAGCTACTTGCCTGATGCTTTTTGATAAAACAGAGGATACCTTTCAAAACATAATTTATAGCTTGCTGGTGTTAATCGCTACAATTTGTTACGCCATAAGCGCCAACGCCATCAGGAGGTATCTGGGCGATTTGAATTCGGTAACCGCCACGGTGTGGGCATTTACCATTACCGGACCAATTGCTTTGATCTATTTGTTCGGTTTTACCGATTTTACCGCACATGTTTCAAATAACTCTCAGGCAATCAGCTCTTTAGGATATATTTCCATTTTGGCAATTGTAGGCACCGCCTTATCCGTGATTTTTTACAACGTCCTTATAAAGAGTGCAGGAGTGCTCTTTGCCAGCAGTTGTACCTATTTAATACCAGTGGTGGCAGTGCTTTGGGGTGTTTTTGACGGGGAAAGTGTTAATTTTGCTCAGATCTTGAGCATAATTGCCATTATTTTAAGCGTTTATCTTATAAATCGCGACTAAAAATTTGCACTTACATAAGAATTGAGTATATTTGCGTCCCTTTTTAAGGAATTTATTAACAATTAAAAACCAAATTAAATGTACGCAATTGTAGAAATAGCCGGGCAACAATTTAAAGTGGAACGTGGAAACAAAGTATACGTTCACCGCCTAGAGGCTAACGAGGGCGCTAAAATTGAATTTGACAAAGTTCTCCTGTTGGATAACGGTGGCAAAATTTCAGTTGGAAACCCTACGGTAGATGGCGCTAAAGTAGCAGCCACAGTAATTAGTCACGTTAAAGGTGACAAAGTGATTATTTTCAAAAAGAAACGTCGTAAAGGCTATCAAAAATGGAACAATCACCGTCAAAGCTTCACTCAGATTTTAATTCAGGGTGTATTAGCCAAAGGCGATAAATTACAGGAAGAATTAAAAGCAGAAAGAGTAGTACGTGTTCAAGGTTTAAGAAACAAACCTGTAGCTGAAGCTCCTGTTGCAGAAGTAAAAGAAGTTGCAGCTCCTGCAAAAAAAGCAGCAGCAAAAAAAGCAGCAGCTCCTAAAAAAGCAGCAGCTAAAAAAACAACTAAGAAAAAAGAAGACTAATTCAGTGTTTAGTTTTTAATGTTTAGTTTTAAATAACTATCTATTAAAAATTAAGAACTAAAAACTTAAAACTAAGAAAAAATGGCACATAAGAAAGGCGCGGGTTCATCAGATAATGGTCGCGATTCGCACAGTAAACGTTTAGGCGTTAAAATTTTTGGTGGTCAAACTTGCATCGCTGGCAACATCATTGTTCGTCAACGCGGTACAAAACATAATCCGTCTGAAGGTGTAGGTATGGGTAAAGATCATACTTTGTACGCTTTAATTGATGGAAAAGTAGTTTTCAAAAAGAAAAGAGACGATCGTTCGTACGTTTCGGTTGTTCCTGTAGAAGGATAATCTCGTTTTCTCTGGATTTTAAAGCCCTCCGTGAAAACGGCAGGGCTTTTTCCATTTAATAGAACTCTGTAAAAATAATAGTAATAATTTTGAACGAATGCCTGTGTGTTTGAATACAAGCATTAAATTTGTTTAACCGAAAATCAAAAATCACTCTAACACGTATGTTACAACTTACCTATATCCGCGATAACAAAGAAGAAGTTTTAAAACGTCTGGCCATTAAAAATTTTAAAGATGCCGAAACGATCATTAACACTGTTATTGAACTAGACAATAACCGTAAAGCGGCTCAAAAGCAGGCCGACGACACCAAAGCAGAAGCGAACGCTCTGGCCAGACAAATAGGAGATTTGATGAAATCCGGAAAAAAGGACGAAGCAGAAATTTTAAAAGCAAAAACGGCGGAGTTAAAAAATACGGAAAAGAGTTTATAGAGTTGATAAAGAAGGTACTGAAGAAATGAA
>CAZMHW010000250.1:0-5970 GCA_964566105.1 uncultured Akkermansia sp. | reverse complement strand
GCGTATCCCCTTTGTAATAACTTTTTTCTTTGTAAGCGATAATTTCCACTTCTTTCAGAACAACAGATTTTGGAGGTAACACCACGTTTTTAAGAGTAAATACCGAATCTTTTGGCGAGGGAACTAATAAATAGGTTTTATCGCTGAAGTTGGGATGGGAGAGTATAACAATATAGGTATCTATGGGAACCCTCAAGCTTTTAAAAACGCCGTCAGTGTTTGAACGACTAAAATCAATCAGGGTGGAATCTGTAAACTTAAGCGCCATTAAAAGTACGTTAGGTAAACCTTTTTTGCTGACTGTATCGTTTGCATTTCCACTAAGCCTGATGGTTTGGGCTTTTGAAAAGAGGGTGCATAGTAAGAACAGCAGGAAGGGTAGTTTTTTTAACATGTAAAAGGGTTTTGTGGGGCTTAGTCTATAACGAAAGTATTTAAAAAAAGATACAAGGCAAGTTAATGAGCTGTTAATGAAGATGGAAAGTTAAATTTTTGGCTTTTTTTAGGAGATTTAACATTCTTATAAGGGCGTAGTTTTGAAATACGTATTCGGAAGATAGGACCTGTTCGGTTCTAAATAAAACGAATTTTGCTGAAATGCTCGATTCTAAGTGAAAACATTCTTATCACAATTCAAACTGAAGATGAAAACGAATACTCGAACCAATTACTATTTCATAGCATAGTTTAGCTTTTTAATATAAGGTGTATAGGGAATAAGAATTTTTAAGGTAAAATTAGTAACTTACAATTAGAGGCGAGCCTAAAATATTTAAATGGAATGAAAAAAAATTACACTCGCATTAAGGTCGTATCTTTTGCGGACTAGTAATTTAAAATCTGAAGCGGATTGCCATCGACAATAAGGTATTTATTCGAGCTTAGAAATTTAATATTTATTTGTTTAGATTTTAGTTCGGCATTGATTAGTTTTTTGTCCTCTCTTATTTTTGTTTATCGTCGAAGCGTAAAGATCATCATTACTGTTTATATCGAAGCTTGTTTTGAAGCTTGGTAGTTAATAACATCATAACTTGGATAGAGTTCCCAAGAAACGCGGGTTCAGCCAAACTCAATATTGGCATTAATATTTGTTGAAACAATTAGGCTGAATTCGGCGATTGCCAAAATTTTATTTTTTTAAGTTTAAATTAAATAATTAAAGATTTTAATAAGTGCGCACCTATTACTACAAAACACATTGAGTTAGAGTATTCCCTACCAACAATATTTGGGTTTTACCCCAAATATCGTTGGTTTTTCTCTTAGCTCGGATTGAGAAGGTTTATCTTTAATGCATATTTTACAAGGCCTACTACATTTCGCGAGCCTGTTTTCTCAAGCAATTGGTTTTTATGCCATTCAACTGTCTTTTTGGCTATAAATAATTGTTCCGAGATTTCTAAATTACTCTTCTCTTCACAGATAAGAAGCAAAATTCGTAATTCTTGTCTTGATAAATTAGTTGTTTTCATTTGGGTTATGAGGATTGATTAGCGTAAATTTATTTTTTTTATTTTAGTGAGCAAAGGATTCTGAACATAAGAGCAGGCCTCAACACCTATATTTTGCTGGAAATCTGAGTGTTTTTGTTATTTGTCAAGTTTTTCTCAAAGGGAGGAGAATTTCTTATCTTTACTTGATGCGTTTAAGAATCAACGATAAAAACATTCCCTCAGCAAGTTTAACTCAAATAGTAAATTGTTTAAAGAACGGTGGAATAATTATTTACCCTACAGACACGGTTTATGTGTTGGGATGCGATATTACGCAAGCCCGGGCCATTGAACGCATCTGTAAACTAAAAGGTATTAAGCCGGAAAAAGCTAATTTTTCTTTTGTATGTTCAGATCTCAGTCATTTGTCAGAATATACTAAAGCGATTCCTAATACTATATTCAGAATCATGAAGCGGGCTTTACCAGGACCATATACATTTATTTTGGAAGCGAATTTTAATGTACCCAAATTATTGAAGCAGTCAAAAAAGACAGTAGGGATTCGTGTACCGGATAATTTAATTTGCAGGGAGATTGTGCGTGAATTGGGAAATCCGCTTATTTCAACGAGTTTGCATGATACCAGTGACGATATCCTGGAATACTTTTCTGACCCCGAGGTGATACACCAACAGTATGGCGAGGTGGTAGACATGGTGGTGGACGGAGGTTTCGGAAATATTTATGTTTCCACGGTTATTGACTGTAGTGGTTCTGAAATTGAAGTGGTGCGTGAAGGATTGGGAAGCCTGGAAATTTTGGGGTAATGGTAGAAGTGACTTAAGGGAATCAAGACTGAAGGGATACTGGACTGATGTCAAAGCAAGATCGGATAACTTGATCTTAGTCTTACGCTTCGGGTACAGACGTAAAATGAAGCAAAGCTAATTCATAACTTTTTAATCCAAATCCACTGATACTCCCTATACATTTAGAGCCGAGAAAAGAAACGTGTCTGTAATCCTCTCTCGCAAAAATATTACTGATGTGTACTTCAATTACTGGCGTGCTTATGGAGGCTATCGTATCAGCAATAGCTCTGGAGGTGTGTGTGTAGGCTCCGGCATTCAGAATAATTCCGTCATATGAAAATCCAACGCGTTGCAATTCATTGATAAGCTCTCCTTCTACATTACTCTGAAAATAGTCAATTTCGGTTCCTTGAAATCTTTTTTTAAGATCCTGCAAATAATTTTCAAATGAAGAATCGCCATAAACTTCAGGTTCTCTTTTGCCCAAAAGATTCAGGTTGGGCCCGTTAATAATTAGTATCTTCATTGGATGAAATTAAGACTTATTTTTTAATGAAAAAAGCTGTGTTTCTTTGATATCTATGAGTTCCTGGAATATATATTACATTGGCTTTCGTCAATTTCTTCAGTTGGAAAGATCTCTGTCAAAAAACTCCGTAGAAGCTTACGCGGATGATCTTAAAAAGCTGGAAAACTATTCTGAGTTATTTTTAAATCATCAAAGCCCGGATAAATTCAGCTACAGACAACTTCAGGATTTTGTAGAGTGGGTCGCGACACTTGGATTTTCAGCAGCTACACAAGCGCGTGTAATTTCGGGATTAAAAACTTTTTACAAATACCGGTTGCTTGAAAACGAACTGAAACAAAGTCCGGCAGAGCTTCTGGAAACGCCCAAACTTACACGAAAGCTCCCCGTGTTTTTGAGCGTTCAGGAGATCGACAAAATGGCAGCATGTGTTGACAGAAGCACAAACGAGGGAGAAAGGAATTTATGTATACTCGAAACGCTGTATAGTTGCGGTTTAAGGGTTAGCGAACTGGTTAATTTAAAAATTACAGATCTGCATCTGGAGAACAATTATATTAAGGTAACCGGCAAAGGGAATAAAGAACGTTTGGTACCCATTGGAAGGGCTGCTAAAAAGCTTATTAAGAACTACCTTACTTCAATACGGGTGCATGTTCCGGTAAAAAAAACTTCTGAAGACATTGTTTTTCTGAACAGAAGGGGAGGTAAATTGTCGCGCGTAATGGTGTTTTACATTATTAAAGACCTGGCAGAAAAGGCTGGAATTAAAAAGAAACTGAGTCCACATACATTCCGTCACTCTTTTGCCACCCATTTGGTGGAGGGGGGGGCAGATCTACGTGCAGTGCAGGAAATGTTAGGGCATGAAAGCATCACTACAACAGAGATTTATACCCATCTTGACCGGCAGTTTTTAAGAGATAATATTTTGACCTTCCATCCCCGCAACAAAAATTAATTACCTTTGTAACAGGTTATGAAAACGTTTAATGTTCCTGAGTTCTACAGGAGTCCCATAATTACGAAAGTAAAACAATACCGTAAGATCCAGGATCCCCGGAAAAAGGACAACAGCCCGACAATTCTTGATTTTGGACCAGTTCAGTATTATGTAGCCAGACATTTTGGGTTTTGTTATGGAGTGGAAAACGCAATTGAGATCGCCTTTCGCGCTCTGGAAGAAAATCCGGGCAAACGCATTTTTTTGTTAAGTGAAATGATACATAATCCGGAGGTGAACAAAGACCTCACAGAGAGGGGTGTTTTGTTTTTGCAGGATACGCACGGCCATCAATTAATTTCGTTTGATGTACTCACGCGTGACGATATTGTTATGATTCCGGCTTTTGGAGCGCCATTGCCCTTACTCGACTTGTTAAATAAACGTGGTATTAAAACAGAGTCCTATAACACCACCTGTCCTTTCGTGGAAAGAGTGTGGAAGAAGTCTGAACAGATCGGTAAAACAAAACATACCATCATCATTCACGGTAAATACACGCATGAAGAAACCCGTTCTACGTTTTCACGAAGTGCCATTGACAGTGAGGCAGTGGTGGTAGTGAGAGATATGGAAGAGGCTGTAAAACTGGGAAAATACATTGCCGGCGAGGGAGATCAAAAAGAGTTTGAAAAAGAATTTGCACACAAATACAGTGCTGGTTTTAGAATTGACAGACATTTTGAAAAGGTGGGAGTGATCAATCAAACCACGATGCTTGCTTCTGAAACACAGGAAATAGCAGAGTATTTCAAAAACCTGATGAGCAGTAAATACGGGGCAGAAAATACGGGACTTCATTATGCTGATACACGTGATACACTCTGTTATGCCACCAACGAAAATCAGGACGCTACTTACGGTTTATTAGAAAGTGATGCGGATCTTGCACTGGTTGTAGGTGGATACAATAGCAGTAATACTTCTCACCTGGTGGAGCTGTGTGAACGCAAGTTTCCAACCTACTTTATTTCATCTGCCGAAGAAATTGTGGATGACAAGCAGATCTATCATTACGATTACCCGAATAAACAACGTGTTCTAAGTTCAAACTTTTTACCGGCAAAAAAACCGGTTAAAATTATTATTACAAGCGGCGCGTCCTGTCCCGATTCGCTTCTGGAAGGTGTCATCGATAAAATAAATAACTTCTATTCAAGTGTAAAAAAGACGGAGGACGTGTTGAAAACATTGGAACCGCTGTAATTTTTATTTAAAACATACTAAAAGCATACCTTTAAGCAGAACTCTAATTGTTAAAAAATGGATATTAAACTACATAAACCTCTGATTTTCTTGGATATTGAAGCGACTGGTCTAAGTATTGGCTCCGACAGGATCGTTGAGATTTGTCTGTTAAAATTAAATCCTGACGGAAGTACAGAAACCCGCACGGAGCGTGTAAATCCTGAGATTCCCATTCCTGCGGTTGTGTCCAAGATACATGGTATTTTTGATAAAGACGTGGCTGGTATGCCAAGCTTTAAACAATTGGCCCCAACGCTCATAAAATTTATTGGTAATGCTGATTTTGCGGGTTACAACTCCAATAAATACGATATACCGTTGCTAGCGGAAGAGTTTTTAAGAGCGGAGGTGGATTTTGATCTGGAAGGAAGGAAACTGGTAGATGTGCAGAATATTTTTCATTATATGGAACCGCGAAACCTGAGCGCAGCTTATAAATTTTATTGTAGCAAATCCCTTGAGAACGCGCACAGCGCCGAAGCAGATGTGGTAGCGACTTATGAGATTTTTAAAGCTCAATTAGAAAAATACCAGGGTGTTGAGGTGGAGGATGAGAAGGGGAAAAAAATTCAGCCCGTTGTGAACGATGTTTCTAAACTGAGTGATTTTAGTGCCAGGGCAAAAAACGTGGATCTGGCCGGAAGAATAGTGTATAACGAAAAGGGACAGGAAGTATTTAGCTTCGGGAAACACAAGGATAAACCTGTAGTGGAAGTGTTTACCAAAGAACCGTCTTATTACAGTTGGATGATGAATGGAGATTTTCCTCTATACACAAAAAAGGTAATTACAAAAATTCGTTTGGGAATGAAACTTCTTTAATAGTGAAGGATGGAGCAGGGCTAACTTTTTTTGAAGGCTTCTGTACCTTTTCTCACGCTCCCGTGTTTCAATAATAGTTGACGTGCCTCATCGTAATTTTCAATTCCGGTATTTTTC
>CAZMHW010000249.1:0-5972 GCA_964566105.1 uncultured Akkermansia sp. | reverse complement strand
CTCCAGTTGATTCTTCACTATCAGCACGGAGTAGTTTTTTTCAAGCGCCAGTTTTATAGCATCTTCTACCTGAAGAGTTTCCTGTGAAAAAGAATGGAAAGAGAAAAAACTAAATACCAAAAAAAGTACTGCTGATTTTGACAAGCTTACCGCCCCTGAAATTTTACGATTCCGTCTGAAATGACGGAGCCAGACTTTGATCCTGAATGCTATGAGTACAAGCCCTGGAATCACAAACAAGGTGAGAATCATGGACAATAGCAGGCCTCCAATAATAACAATACCCATCCCCATTCTGCTGGCAGAGCCTGCGCCCAATGCCAGGGCAATTGGCAAGGCGCCCAGCATAGTAGCCAAACTGGTCATTAAAATAGGTCGCATCCTGGCTGTTGAAGCCAGAATAAGCGCTGTTCTCACAGAGCGTCCTTTTTCCCGGAGCTGATCGTAAAACTCAATGATCAGTATCCCGTTTTTTGTAACCAAACCAATAAGCATGATCATTCCTATCTGGCTGAAAATATTAAGCGTTTGGTTAAAATACCAAAGAGAAAATACAGCGCCCGCAAGAGCCATAGGCACGGTGCATATAATGATAAGTGGTGTTCCAAAACTTTCAAATTGAGCCGCCAGCAACAAATAAATGAGTACAAGGGCCAGAACAAAGGCAAATAGAATGTTTGACGAACTTTCTGCGAAGTCGCGCGACGCACCAGTTAAGGAAGTTGTAAAACTATCGTCGAGAACCTGTGCCGCAATTTTGTCCATTTCCTTGATCCCGTCTCCAATAGTTTTTCCCGGAGCTAATCCCGCGGTGATGGTCGCCGACTGGTACCTGTTGTAATGATACAATTGTGGCGGACTGCTCCTTTCAACAACTGTGATCACATTATCTAGCTGAATCATTTCTCCTTTTGCATTGCGCACATAGAGACTTTTAATATCACTTGGATCATCTCTGTTTTCACGATTTACCTGGCCAAGAACCTGGTACTGTTTATCTCCGTTGATGTAATATCCAAAACGTTGTCCACTCAAAGCCAATTGGATCGTTTGCGCCACATCAGCAATCGAAACACCCATGGTACGTGCCTTGTCCCGGTTAATTTCAATAACCAATTCGGGTTTATTGAATTTCAGGTTCACATCCACAATACCGCCAAACACAGGGTTTTTATTGGCCAACTCTAAAAACTGAGGCAATTTTTGTCTCAACTTTTCGAAGTTCTGCGTCTGCAAGACAAAAGCAACAGGTAGCGTTCCCCTGGGTCCTCCGCCTGATGAAATGGATTGTTCCTGAATAATAAACACTCTTCCCTCAGGAAATTGAGACACATTTTTATTTAGAAAAGCTGCAATCTGAGCCTGAGAACGTTTTCGTTTATCTGATTCTGTTAATGCCAAACGTACAAATCCTGTATTTACGGCTCCTGAACCGGCAAAACCTGGAGCTGTAACGGTAAGGCATACGGCCTTCTCCGGAACCGAGTCTGACACAAAAGACGAAATACGATCTACCAACGCATCTGTAGTTTCAAAGGAAGACCCCTCAGGAGTTGTTACTAACATGCGCAACCAGTTTCTATCTTCCAAAGGAGAAAGTTCTGACTGCAACTGTGAGCCGAAATAATAGATACCAATCAAGGATCCAAATAATATAACAACAGGCCAGATCCAAGCCTTTAAGAAACGTGTGATACTTTGTTTGAACCAAATATCAAGGCCCACAAAGAAAGGTTCGGTCCACACATAAAATCTACTTTTTTTGGTCGGATCTTTACGTACCAGTTTTGCATTGAGCATAGGTGTAAGCGTAAGCGATACAAAGGCTGAAATTAACACCGCCCCTGCCAGCACCACGCCAAACTCGCGAAACAAACGTCCCACAAATCCTTCAAGAAAGATCACCGGCATAAACACAGCTGCGAGGGTTAACGAAGTAATAATAACTGCTGAATAAATTTCACGTGTCCCTTCTATAGCTGCCTCACGTGGGTTCATGCCCTTTTCTATCTTCTTAAATATATTTTCGGTTACTACAATCCCGTCATCCACCACTAACCCGGTTGCCAATACTATTGCCAGTAATGTCAATACATTAATAGAATAATCCATCACATACATAATGAAGAAGGCGCCTATAAGGGACACAGGAATGTCAATGAGCGGTCGAAACGCAATCACCCAATCCCTGAAGAATAAAAATATAATCAGGATCACAAGCACCAGCGCAATCAAAAGGGTTTCCTGCACCTCCACAATGGATTTTTTAATAAAACGCGTATTGTCTAACGCAATATTTACATGATAATCTTTGGGAAGTTCTTTCTTTAAGATCTCATAACGTTTATAAAACTCTTTTGAAATATCTATGTAATTCGCCCCAGGTTGTGGTACCAAAGCCAGACCTACCATTGGAATCCCGGAATCTTTTAAAATGGTTTCTTCGTTCTCGGCCCCCAATTCCACTTTAGCAACATCACGCAAGCGCACAATATTACTCGCACTTTCCTTCACGATCATGGTCTCAAATTCGGGTACAGTAGACAAGCGTCCTATTGTATTCACCGTTAATTCTGTGGCATTACCCGCTATTTTTCCGGACGGAAGATCGACGTTTTCTCTGTCCAGCGCCAATTTCACATCCAAAGGAGTAAGATTATAAGCCGCTAATTTATCAGGCTGCAAACGGATACGCATAGAAAACCGGCGCTGACCCCAGATCTGGATCTGACTTACCCCTGAAATGGTTTGAAGATTCTGTGCGATCACATTCTCTGCATAATCGCTCACTTCCAATAAAGAACGGGTATCGCTCAATAAGGTCATTGAAATAATGGCATCCGAGTTGGCATCTGCTTTGGATACTACCGGTGGCGCGTCTATGTCCTGTGGCAACTGTCTCAGAGCCTGTGATACTTTGTCACGTACGTCGTTGGCTGCAGCTTCCAGATTGGAGCTTAAATTAAATTCTACCGTAATAATACTCGATCCCTGGTTAGAAGAAGCCGAAATAGAGCGTATTCCGTCAATTCCATTAATGGCTTTTTCGAGAGGTTCTGTAATTTGCGACTGAATAACGTCTGCATTGGCTCCGGTGTAACTCGTGCGGACCGTAATTACAGGGGGATCAATGGATGGAAATTCGCGGATACCCAGATAGTTATATCCAATAGCACCGAACAACACAATTATTATGGACATAACAATTGCGAGTACTGGACGTTTTACGCTAAGCGAGGCTAAATCCATTTTTAATTAACTGATTTTAAAAGTTTGAGTTTAGACTCTTTTCTTACTGATAACAGGCCCGTGGTAATTACCGTATCACCTACAGAAAGACCACTGATAATCTGAATTTTCTGATCGGTACGCATCCCTATTTCGACCGGCACTTCCGTGGCAATGCCATTTTTAGACACAAACACTTTTTGACCTTTTAAAGTACCGATCACGCATTGGGTAGGTACCATGATCGCGTTGTCTGTTTTATCGAGGTTTACAAACACCTTCACAAAACTACCTGGATAAAAAGTTTCAATTCCAGTATATAAAGCCCTGGCTCTTATGGTTTTGGTTGTCTCGTCTACTTTGGGTTCAATAGCATAAATACTCGCAGAAAAGGTCTTCGCACTTTTTAAATTATCGTTGGTAAAATGAATGCTGATTCCCTTTCTAAAAAGTTCACTGTATTTTTCGGGAATGGAAAATTCAACGTACAAAGGTTTGAGTTGCACTAACGACACAACTGGCGTCCCTGAGTTTACAAACGACCCTTCACTAATGTTCTTTAAACCTATCACTCCCTGAAACGGAGCTGTAATGGTTGTTTTTGCCAACTGAGCTTGTGTATAGGCTTCGTCGGCCCTTAAAACTGACAATTCGTTTTCCTGCATATCGTATTCCTCCTGGCTCACACCGTTTATGCCAAGCAGTTTTTTCAAGCGATCGAGTTTTTGTTCAGAAAGTTTTATCTGGGTTTTAATCTTCAAAGATTGCGCCTGCAGATCTGCGTCATTCAGCTTTAAAAGAACCGCTCCTTTGTTCACTGTTTCCCCCTCTTTAAAATAAATGACCGTAATTTTACCACTTACCTCAGGTAAGATGTCTATTTGATTAAAAGCCCCTATTTTACCAGTGGCAAATACATCGTTGCTAAACGACATGCTTTGGGTTACAAAATAATTAACCGCGACAGGCATACTCTTTTTGTCTTTGGCTGCCTGGCCCTTTTCTTCTTTTTTGGCAAAGAAAATAAACTTGGACGCTATGAGCAGCGCTAAAACCACAAGTATAATGATCCAGTTTGGTAATTTTTTCATAATGTCTTATTTTTCAAAAGGGTGCAAAGCCTTTATACTGCTTTTTTTGTCTTTTTATAATTAAAAAATAAATCGGTTCTCGGCAGATCTCTCAGGTTTACCGAAAGTTGTTTTAACACTTTGTTAAATGTTTCTTCATCCTTTTTCGAAATACCCGAAAATATTTTTTCGTCAATGGCATTAAAAGAGTTCACTATTTCTTCGGTTCTTTTTTGTCCCTTTTTGGTCAGAACAATAAAATGTTCCCGTCTGTCCTCGGGATTTACCTGGCGCTTAATATAATCCGCCTTGATCAAATAGTCTATCACCTTTACCATAGCTGTTTTATCAATAGCCAGATTGTTGCAGATGCACTGCTGACTACAGCCGTTGTTCCGGTCCAGAAAATAAAGAATAGAGTAATACCTCTCAATATCCAGATCCTCCAGGGTTTTACTTAAAACACCGTAGTATAGTTTTGAAAGAATAAGGGCCCTCGTGCCAACAGGTACATCCATTTTGTGTTTTCTTTTGGGTGCTGAACAGTTTAGTTTTAAAATAGTTTGCAAATGTAACCAATTCTGATTCCCAAAAATTTGATTTTATGCCTTTTTAACTCTAGTTTTTATTATACATTTGATGCTTTTAAACTAAACTATGAGACTTACATTACTATCACTTACTTTAATTATTTGTCAGGCTAACTTTTCACAAACCGAAAGTCATCTAAAAAATCTTACCATGTTAACTCATGGTGGCGACAATGCCGAAGCTTATTTTAGTTTCGATGGAAAAAAAGCTGCCTTTCAAAGCAATAATGCCAAATGGGGCTTGAAATGTGACCAGATTTTTAATCTTGATCTTGCAAAGGCAAGCAAGGACTCTACCTACAAACCGTCTATGATCAGCACCGGCAAAGGGAGAACCACCTGCAGTTATTTCCTGAAAGACGGTAAACACATACTATATGCCTCCACGCATGAAAGCGGAGACGCCTGTCCCCCGGCTCCTGAAACCAAAGGAAAGTACCTTTGGGCGGTTTATAAAAGTTTTGATATCTATGTAGCCGACCTTAAAGGAAAGATTACCGGCAAACTTACAAACTCAGTAGGTTATGATGCCGAAGCCACTGTATCTCCTAAAGGGGACAAAATAGTATTTACCAGCGACCGTAGCGGAGATCTGGAACTCTGGACCATGGACATAGACGGCAAAAATCAAAAACAAATTACTTTTGGTTTAGGTTATGACGGGGGCGCCTTTTTTTCGCCGGACGGGCAAAAAATTGTTTTCAGAGCTTCACGTCCAACTGAAGAAGCTGAAATAAAAGAATACAAAGAGTTACTTAGTCAGGGACTTGTAGCTCCTACCACTATGGAGATATATACCTGCAATGTGGATGGCAGTGACTTAAAACAAATTACCAGGCTCGGAAAAGCCAATTGGGCTCCGTTCTTTCACCCATCAGGTAAGAAAATCATTTTCTCGAGCAACCACCACAGTAAAAAAGGCTACGATTTTCAGCTGTTTATGATAAATGACGATGGTACAGGACTCGAACAAATTACCAATCAAAGCATGTTCAACGCCTTTCCGATGTTTTCTCCGGATGGTAAAAAACTGATTTTTTCTTCCAACAGAAATAATGGAGGCACCAGGGATACAAATTTGTTT
>CAZMHW010000248.1:0-6006 GCA_964566105.1 uncultured Akkermansia sp. | reverse complement strand
CTCTAAACCAGCCGTTTGATTACGCGCAGCATGTGCGAGTATTTTTTATTTTCAGAATGAAAGATGCCATAGTGATCAAATTTATCTACACGTACACAGCCACTGGCGTGGATAATTTGTTCGTTGTTGAGTAAAATACCCACGTGTACAATGCGACCTTCTTCGTTGTCAAAAAACGCCAGGTCACCGGCCTCTGCTTCTTCCACAAAACTAAGTGGAGAGCCCAGTTCTACCTGTTGGTATGCATCGCGGGGCAGCTTGTAACCGTTGAGTTTAAAGACCAGTTGAGTAAAGCCACTACAGTCAATACCAAAAGGACTTTTACCACCCCACAGATAAGGTGCATTCATAAATAAAAAAGCCGTGTTTAACAGTTCCTCGGCGCTACCTTTTTTACCGGGGTGGGAGGTATGACCTTCAAATCCAAATTGAAAGTCTTCAAAGTGAGAGGACTGGTTTTTATAAAAGGGTAGGCTGGCACCCAGGGTGAGGGGGAAGCGGGTTTCTGTGGCCCGGTTGTGAATGACCTGTACCAGTTCGTTAGAGTAGGTGGGCGTTTCCTTTTCGAGTTGTTTAAACGTGTTTTCGGAGATCCGGCTGTGTTGTTTAGCGCTGATCCAGCATTCGTACTGTTCGTAAGCTGTCTTAATTTTAAGCCAGTCTTCACCCTGTTCCAGCACAGTGTAGTGTTCGCCGAATAAAAGCTGGGTCACCATCTCACTCGTCCCTGACGCTTCTTTTCTGGCAGGCACAATGCTGAGCGTACAAATTCCGTATTGCATAAGGGCTAAATTAATTAAAATCCTTACTATTTTAAAATCAGAACTTTTAATTTTTCGACAGGAGTACTGTATATCCTATTTGCCTCTTTTGTTTTTGAGGGGGGCTTGCACCTTGACCTGTTAAAAAAGGAGAGGAGCTTTGCATTCCTTTGTGCTGGCCTGGCCTGAGCTTACCCCTAAACACGAAGAAACTTTTTCAAAAAAAAATCTCCTTTTTTTTATTGTGATACGTCGAAATTATACCTAATTTAGAAACTTAGTTATGAGCCAGGAGACCAAGGATGCTGTCAACAAAATATTAACCGAATACCTGGAGGTTAATAAACACCGCAAGACCTCCGAGCGGTTTGCGATTTTGAATGAAATATATTCCCACGAGGGTCATTTTGACATTGAGGGTTTGTATTTGATGATGAAGAACAAAAAATACCGGGTAAGCAGAGCCACCTTGTATAACAACATTGAGATTCTGCTGGATGCCGGACTGGTAATTAAACATCAGTTTGGTAAGAACATGGCCCAGTTTGAAAAGGCCTATAAATACAGGCAACACGATCATCTGATCTGCACCGATTGCGAAAAAGTATTTGAGTTCTGTGATCCACGGATCATGCAAATACAAAGAAGTACCGAAGAAATGCTGAATTTTAAAGTATTGCACCATTCGCTTAATTTTTTTGCTAAATGCAAGTCCCTGAGCGAAACGGGCACATGTCAACATTATAAAAAGTAAATTATGGTTTTTGATTTTACAGTTTCCATCCACGGTAATTATGCAATAATAATCCTAAGCGGCAACTTGATTGAAAAGGGGCAGGCTTTTTCTCTGCTCGAGAAGGTGGAAGAATTAAGTAATCAAAGCTGCAATCTCTGGGCGATAGACCTGGAGAAACTGATTTACATGAACAGCAGTGGGTTAAACACCCTTATCCAACTGCTCACCAAAGCCCGTGTGGCTGGGGGAGAAGCCGTGTTGTACAACATGAACAAAAAAATAAACGAGCTTATTCTCATTACCAAACTCCACACCTTGTTTAAGGTTTCAGATACCCAGGCAGAAGCTCTCAGCATTCTGGGAGTGTGAAATACACACCTTTTCTTTTTTAGAATGAGTACCCTTCTCTGCTTATACAGCAAATTAAGGGTATTGGATACCGTTGTAAGGGTAACAGACCCGTCTGGAAAGATTTCCTTTAAAAAAACGTTGCGAGGGGAGGGCAGAGAATGCCACTGCTTGGTATCTTTCTTCCTTTTTAAGGATGAAAAACCCCTTTATCGAATATCAAGGGTTTATTTCTAAAATTTAAGCTTGGAATTTAATGGACAAGTGTTAAATATTAACTAAAAACTGTCGTTTTTAACGTTTCATTTTTAACTCATTTATACAGGAAACTTTTATTTATTAAAATAGTGAATCACCCGTGTTTATTAAGAAGTAGCTGTTTATAAAATCACCTTTATTTAACTTTAAATACATTGTGAATTAATTTTTAACATTTCAAAAAGTTGATCGGTATCAATTTTTACCTACTTTAGTCAAATAAACCCCTTTTCAAATGAAACACACGTACAAAATTTTACAAACCTTTATCGTGCTCCTCAGTCTGTTCACGGTAAACATGAATGCACAGGTAGTTAATACCGAATCTTTTGATGGAACAACATTCTTACCTACGGGTTGGTCTTTTGTCGGAACACCAACAACCGTATGGTCCCGGGTAACCAGTGGAGGAAGTCCAACACAGTCCACCCATAGCGGGGCAGGCGAAGCTATGTTCAACTCTTTTAATGTTAGCACAGCGAATTGCGGAATTGTATCCCCTCCATTTTCATTACAAAACAATACTTCCGGAGCGAGTTTCAGCTTCTGGATGTACCGTGACATTGGTTACTCAACTACAGCCGACAAAATTGATGTGTATTATAACACTTCGGCGAGTTTAACCGGGGCAACTCTCATGGGAACAATTAACCGTTCCAGTGCCTTGTCTCCTTCAGTAGCAGTGGATGGCTGGTACCAATATAGCTATGTGATCCCTAATACCGTTACCAGCAGTAATGTGTATCTAATATTGAATGGAACCTCAGCTTATGGGAACAATATTTTTATAGATGATATTAGCTGGACATCTTACCCGCCAATATGTTCAGGTACACCAGCAACACCAACATCCACTATAAGTACAGCTGTTGGTTGCCCAAATACAGCATTTAACATCAATACTTCGGGTGCTACAAGTGCTCTGGGAATTTCTTACCAATGGCAGGCTTCTAATGCTGCCGCAGGAACTTATACTTCAATTCCTGGAGCAACGACGACAGCATATGCTTCAAGTGTAAGTGCAACTACCTATTACAGGATGATTACCACCTGTTCAGTTAGTGCCCTTTCTTCAACAACTTCAGTATTATCTTATTCGGTAAATAACCCTGGCCCTTGCGTTTGTAATACTTATGGCTCTTCAGTAGCCGGTAGTACAGGTGATGAAGAAATAGTAGGTGTGGTATTTGGTTCCTTGAATAATGTTAGTACCTGTACTACTGTTGCGGCGGGTCCTGGATCAATTCAGAACCGTTATTCAAATTACGCTGGTATACTTACAGCACCTGATATTTGTTTAGGTGCCGCTGTACCTTTTACTGTTAATGTTGGAACGTGCGGTAGCTATTATACGATCAGTTTGGCAATATTTATCGATTTAAACCAGAACGGTTCATTTGCAGATGCAGGTGAACAATTGTTTGTCAATAATGGAGGAGTTGTTTCTGGAAATGCTACCGGTACGGTAAACATTCCTTTAACGGCTCTTACTGGATTAACAAGAATGAGAATTGTTCTTTCAGAAACTTCAACGACTCCTGGCCCAACAGGCGCTTATACCTGGGGTGAAACAGAAGATTATTGTGTAAACTTTTTAGCGTCTCCAACAATTTCTTTAACATCTAATAGTGCTTCAATTTGTCCTGGTGGATCATTTACCGTAACTGCGAGTGGTGCTTCCACTTATACATTTAGCGCTCCTTCAGGAACACTTTCAGGAACAACAGTGACCCTTTCTCCAATTGTAAATACTATTTATACTGTTTCTGGTACTGCTGTTAACGGTTGTAAATCACCAACTGCAACTATGGCTACCGCAACAATTTCAACGCTTGTTTCGCCGACTCTGGTAGCAACAGCTTCAACTGCATCTATTTGTCCTGGTATTTCAACCAGTTTAACTGTAAGCGGTGCAAATACTTATACATGGACCTCACCTGCTTCTAACGCAACCTTAGTGAGTGTGAATCCTTCAGTAACTACTATTTATACAGTTTCCGGAACCGGTACTAATGTTTGTAACGGGTTTAAAACTGTGACGGTGACTGTTTTTCCAACACCTACTATATCCGTTAACAGCGGATCAATATGTGCTGGTAAAGTATTTACAATGACACCTACAGGAGCTTCAACATACACATTCACAGGTCCGGGTACTGCCACTGTATCTCCTACATCTAGCACTGTTTATACGGTTACCGGTACCAGCGCTAATGGTTGTTTAACATCAACCGCTACAATTGGTGTTTCCAGTGTAAGTGTGATTGCTCTTCCTACTGTTGTAGTAAGTGGTGGAACCGTTTGTGCGGGTAGTCCATACGTGTTTTTACCAACCGGTGCTACCAGCTATACTTTTGTGAACAGTTCAAACCCTATCACACCAACAGCCAGTGCTTCTTATTCAGTGATCGGAACAACTTCTATTGGTTGTGTGTCTTTACCAGCCATTGCCAACATCACCGTGTTTGCTTTACCAAGTCTGTCGGTAGCAGCTACTCCAACTGACATGGTTATCTGCGCTAACTCTCCGTTAAACTTAACTGCGAGTGGAGCTGCTACGTATACCTGGAATAATACTGCATCTGGTGCTACATTTAGCGATACTCCTCAAACCAGTGGTAGTTATTTTGTAATAGGTACAGATGCAAACGGTTGTACGAACCTGTCAACAGTACCTTACACAGTTAATCCTCAACCTCCAATCTCTGTAGTTACTACCAACACCTTCCTGTGTGTGGGTAAATCGGCTACGCTTACAGCTGCAGGTGCTTTAACCTATACCTGGACCACTAATGCCAACACAACAAGTGAAGTGGTAAGTCCTACGGTAACCACAATTTATGGTGTAACAGGTACCAATACCTTTAACTGTACTAAAACTGTGACGCTTTCTGTAGTGGTAAATACCATTAACATGACTGTAAGCAGCAATACTGCTATTTGTAATGGTAATGCAACAGATCTTACTGCCACTGGCGCTACGGCTTACACCTGGAGTCCAGGTAACACACCTTTCCCAACTACAAATGTGAGTCCGGCAGCTACAACTGTTTACACCGTTACCGGAAAAGACAGTAAAAATTGTTTCCATACCGCGTTTATTACTGTTACTGTAAATGCTAACCCTACTGTTACAGCTTCAGGCAGCTCAAGCGTGATCTGTATCGGAGAATCTGCAACTTTAACCGCAAGTGGTGCAAGTACCTATTCTTGGAACAGTCTTGCTGCACTTCCAACTTCTACCGGTAATATTATCGTAGTAGGACCTACAAACAGTTCGACCTACAATTATTATGTAACAGGAACAGATGCTAACGGTTGCTCAAGTGTGGACACAATCGCTTTAAAAGTTGACAAATGTACCGGTATTACAAAAATTACTAACCAATCTTCGGGTCTGAGTGTTTATCCTAACCCAACTAACGGTGAATTTACTGTTGAGTTGAACAATGGCTTAACAAAAAACATCCAGATCTCTGATGTTACTGGTAGAATTATTTTAACTGAAGTAACTTCGGAAGATAAAGCAACGGTGAACATTAACGCTTATTCCAAAGGTATTTACTACGTGAAAATTCAATCGGACAATGCAATTGAAGTAATCAAAGTAATTAAGAATTAATTTTGAAGCCAGCGTCAGTGTAAACTGATACTATTAAATTAAAAACCTCCGGCTTAGAGTCGGAGGTTTTTTTATGGAGTGAGGGTAGATTTCAGATTACAAATTTCAGATTTCAAATTACGCAAGGGGAGTCCTTTGTAATCTAAAAGGTCTTTGTTTAACTTAGTTTTTGATAGGTCTGCCACCAGCGATCAGGGATCTCGTTGTTTGTTGCTAATTCATAATCTTTGTAACTGCTGGGAATCAAAGTATGACGTTCAAACTTCAAATCTTTGTGAGGC
>CAZMHW010000247.1:0-6019 GCA_964566105.1 uncultured Akkermansia sp. | reverse complement strand
TCCCACGCATCTAATACCAGCATCATACATTTTATCAATGCTTTCTAATTTACCTTCAAAGGCATGTGCACCTTCTATGCAAATTAAACCAGAAGTTAGTTGCTTATTGGTCTTGCGTCTAGCGACAAAGTCTTCCAATAGTTGCTTATCTTTAATGAGTGTAAAGGTACCATTGGACTGCTCCTGTACTTGGTGCATGACTTGAGCCATGAACATTGCCTTTTCAAATGATGAACAGGCGGTTTCGTTTTATTGCATTATATCTCAGAAGGCTGTATATAAGGGCAATGAATTTTATATCGGACAATCCTGTGATTCGATGACTCATAAATCGTTTGGTGGAAGAGGGTTGTTTATAAACCTTGCAGAACTGGCTTATAAACGGATTCAGGAAATGGGTGTAAAATTTGTATTTGGTTTTCCAAATGAGACAATATATGGTCTCAGAGTGAAAAAATTGAAATGGCGACACACAGAAAATATTAACCAGTATATTCAAAATGTTACAACTTTTCCATTTGTAAAAGTTATTAAAAAATTACCGGTACTCAATGGTATTTATTTTTTTTATGTTAAGCTAATTTTGAGGAAATATATCAGTGATGTTAGGTGTTTTGCAAATTCAGTTATCGACAATAAGACGGCTGGTATTCTTCACGATGAAGCTTATTTTGAATACAAAGCGGGAAAAGGGAAGTATATTATAAAAATTGAAGGTGTTAATTTTTGGGTAAAGTTTGATGGGCTACTTTGGATTGGTGATTTTGAACCAACCTCTCAAGAAATTTTTTCCAAAGCTATGAGAACTTTAAAGCACATTGCGATGCTAACCGGCTGTACATCTATCCGGTTTAATTATCAGGAAGGAACGAACAATGATCTATTGCTTAAAAAGACACTAAAGGTTAAATCCACTATGCCATACGGATTTGTTTGTTTTTCAGAGGAAATGGAGAATATTTCATTTAAATTCTCCTCGGCTGATTTTGATACCTGGTAAAAGAAAATTTACTCAAAATCCAAATTTTTGGAATTCTTTGGCTAAGCGTAAAACGTTGGACTCAAATGTGGTAGAATTGCTGATGGTGAAACGTGAGAGCAGATTCGGATTTTTATTGTTTTCATCGAACTTATAGTCAACAGCAACTAAATTTGTGTAACCACACTCTTTAGCAACTGAAAGCGTCTCCATGTTGTAACTGCCGTCAGGAAATGCCAGTGAAATAACTTTTTTTTCAGTAATATTTTCTATAATTTTTTTTGACTGAAGTAATTCTTCCTTCAAGGTTTGTTTTTCAAGGTATTCAAGGCAAAAGTGTGTATGCGTGTGCGAGCCAAATTCAAGAAGGGGTTCATTAGCGAATTTTCTTAGTGTCTCTTTATCAACCAACTTTAACAGTTCGCTTTGTGTTTTTACACTGTTTTTTGCAGGGCCGTTAAAAAACTTAAGTGTTAAGTTTTCCGCTTCCTTTCCGGTTGTTTTAAGGTAGTTAATAACTTCGGAGTTAATGTTTTCGCTGTAGTATGTTGGTGATTTAAACGTGTGGCCATCCACTTCAATGTCTGTTTTATTAAATTTTTTTACCAGATCTATTGCGTCAGGCCAAACTATGAAGGAGTTATCGGTTAACCCTTTACCAATGATATAGAAGGTTGCAGGTGTATTGTATTTTTTTAGTACAGGAAAGGCAATTTCAAAATTGTTTAAATAACCATCGTCGAATGTCAGGGCTATGGTTTTTTGATTTACTTTTTTCTTTTCCTTGTGTATTGCAAATAACTCACTTAATGGAACAATGGAATAATTAGAACTCAGGTATTTGATAATTTTTTCAAATTCATCCACCGGAATATGCCGGTTATTAAAAACTTCGGAGCTATGTTTTCTAACTCCATGAAAATTAATAATGCAACAGGACTTAGTGTTTTTTTTTAGCAAATACCTATAAGCTTTAAGAAAGAGGGCACCCGGCAGAATTATGTGACGTGCTATTTTTTTTACCAAACTCATTTTTTTGAACAAAATTTCAGATTAACTTTCGCTAAAATTACGTAATTTTGGGTATGAAGAGAATTATTTCCTTCTTGCTCTTAACCCAATGTATCTCATTATTTAGTCAGGTTGAATTAGTTCCTAATCCAAGCTTTGAGTTTACAACAGGTTGTCCTACAGGCGGCGCTCAATGGGCTGTGTGCAGCAGCTGGAAT
This sequence comes from uncultured Akkermansia sp., assembly GCA_964566105.1. Classification (GTDB taxonomy): domain Bacteria; phylum Bacteroidota; class Bacteroidia; order B-17B0; family Aurantibacillaceae; genus Aurantibacillus. Next base: position 3,811 of record CAZMHW010000247.1, on the reverse strand, counting down.
AACGTAAACCTGAATACAGGTGCAGGACTTTGGGGAACCCCTGACTATATGCATACCTGTGGTTCAGGAAATACAGCTCCTCCCGCAACTTTTGCAGGAACATGCAGCCCTCACACGGGTAATGCCATGATGGCTGTTGTGCTTTACAATGCAGGTTATGCCAATTACAGAGAATATCTGGCCACACAATTAACCTGTACCATGCAACCCGGAACAACTTACACGTTGTCTTTCTGGTTGTCGAACGGAACCGGCATTAAGTCGCCCTGGACCATTCAAAACATAGGGGTGTGTTTTTCATCCGGCGCTTTGACACAGAGTGGTTGGGCTGTAATTAGTGCCACCCCTCAATGCGAAATAACAACAAATGTTGTTTCAACAGGTTGGACTCAATATACCTTTACCATAAACCCCACTGCCAGCTGGAATTATTTAACCATTGGCGCATTTCGTAACGATGCCTTGAATAATGTGACACTTTCTTTTACTAATCCGGGTGGAGCGCCTTCAGCTTATGCGAACTATTTTGTCGATGACGTGAGTGTTTTAGCGCCGGCTGTTGTATCTGGTTATTCTTTATCTGCAGTTGTAGGGCAACCAACTATTTGTGGCGGGGGTGCTACAGCTACTGTCAGCAGTTCTAATCCTACGGTGAGCGCCACCTATAGTTGGTTGCCCGTCAACATTACCACCACGGTTTCAAGCCTTTCAAATTTAAGTCCCGGTGTTTATACCGTAATAGCAACTTACCCAAATGGTTGCCTTACCTCTTCAACGGCTGTTAATTTTACGTTGAATGCAACACCTTCAATCTCGGCAACGTTAACGGCAAACTCCCCTACATCCTGCGTTTCGGGGGTGGTTAATCTATTTGTGAGCAGTGGCGGCGGCACAGGAACGCACACCTATTCGTGGACTAATGGTCCAACTACCTTCTCATCTGCTGTATCCCAGGCAACGGCGGGTAATTATGTATATACAGTTACTGTTCGCGATCAAATCAATTGCGCACTGATCAACACAATTTCGGTAAATGTTTTGGGTAATCCGGTGCTTGTTTCTACAAATGCCACCATCTGCCCGGGTGTAGGAGCACCGTTAACAGCCTCAGGTGCCAACACGTACACCTGGAATCCGGGTGCTACATTGGGAAATGTATTTACACCAAACCCCACAGTAGTTACCGTGTATACTGTTACCGGAACTGCGGCCACAGGGTGCACGGCAAGTTCAACATCCACTGTAAGCATAAAAGCTACTCCGACATTGAGTTTTAATACTTTCTCAATTACATGTGGAAGCCTTGGTTCGGCAACGGTTTACGCTTCAGGTGGCACAGGACCCTACACGTATACCTGGATTCCTACGTACCAGACAAATTCAATTGCTACGGGGATGTATCCCGGAACTTATTCTGTATCTGTGCTTGATGGTGGTACAGGGTGTATTTTTACACCTACAACTAATTTTGCCGCTTTGATACCACTCACTGGCACTGTTATTGCAACTCCAAGCATTCAGTGTAACGGTATAAATTCGGGGACGGCCGCTATAACTCTCGCAGGCGGGTCCGGCAATCAAAATTATTTATGGAGTGATGCTTTGAGCACTCAAACTAACTCTGTGGCAACTAATCTTGCCGCGGGTGTGGATACTGTATTTGTTTCCGATGCACTTACTTTTTGCACGGTAACCCAAACTTTTTTAATTACACAACCACCCGCGCTCACACTTAACATTATTGCGAGTTCGCCTTCGGTGTGTATGGGAGGAAGTATTTCTCTGAATGCGAACACATCAGGCGGGACTCCGGTTTATAATTACAGCTGGACAAATGGCCCCTCAAGTAACAGCCTGATGGTATCTGAAATAAATGCGGGAACATATGTCTATACGATTTCGAGCAGTGATTTTTATAACTGTCTTACCACAAAAACAGTATCAGCTTTGTTTGTAAATAATCCTACCGTAACCGTTTCCAATACATCTATCTGTCCAATGGCAATAGGAACATTAACGGCAACGGGGGCAAGTGTGTATCAGTGGAGTAATGGTTTTATGGGGAATCCTCTGCTTGTGAGCCCTTCAGTAACCACTATATACACGGTTACAGGTACAGCTTTGGGGTGCACGGCATCGGCGGTAGGATCAGTTAGTTTGAAGTCAGTGCCCACAGTTAGTTTTACGAGTAATGCACCCATATGTCAGGGCGATTCACTTTTGTTATCCGGCATAAGTACCAATGTCACCTTTTTGTGGTCAGGCCCGCAGAGTTTCAGTTCAACCATGCAAGATCCACCCACGTTCTACAATACCAGTCCAAACAGAAGCGGTTACTACACGCTTAAGGTGACTGCTCCAAATACCTGTACTGCGGCAATCACACGTTCCTTAACTGTAAATCCAACACCACCTATAAGTATTACTGGTGCCACAGTGTGCGAAGGTTCTCAAATTCAACTTTTTTCCAGTTCACTTGTAGGCGCTAATTATCAGTGGATGGGCCCTGTAAGTTTTACTTCAACACTTCAGAACCCTAATATCCCCCTTTCAAACCCTCTTATGACGGGGAGCTATTCGGTTATCGTTGCCAGTATTCCCGGCTGCACAAATATGGCTGTATCTCAGGTGTCTGTTATTACTAAACCGGTGCCTGTTATTTCTGCAAGTAATCCAAGATGTGTTGGTGGCAGTCTTTCATTCACCGCCTCAGGAGGCACTACTTATTTCTGGTACGGACCAAATGGATTCATTAGCAACCTTCAATATCCCCTTATCTCAAATGTAAGTTTGGCTTCAGGGGGAGTTTATGGACTTTATGCGTATAATGGACAATGTGCGGCATCAACCAGCCAGTCTGTGGTTATTCACCCGCTTCCGGTTCCTCCTATTCTTAGCAATAACCCAGTGTGCGAGTTTCAAAATTTGAGTTTAAGTACTACTCTTTCGGCTCAAAGTTACACATGGATTGGCCCCGGAAATTTTACAAATTTTAATCAGAACACCTTCCTTAACTCAGTGGGACTTTTATCTGCAGGAATGTACACACTAGGAGTTACTGATCTTAATAACTGTATAGGTTACTCTAGCTCCAATATAGTTGTTCTTCCCGCTCCAAATCTCTCCGTGTCAGATCAAACTGCATGTATAGGGAGTCCAGTAACAATGAGCGCGAGTGCAGGGGCTGGTTATTTGTGGGCAGGTCCTTCGGGTTTTAGCAGCGTTTCACAATCATTCGTTATATCTTCCCTCAGTTCTTCAAACACCGGTATTTATACTTTAACTGTAATAGGTGGAAATTCCTGCACTGCGGTATCTACAGTTCAGCTAACAGGATTTTCTTATCCCCTTCCAGACGTGGTTATTTCAGCTCCTTCAAAAGCCTGTGTTAATTCCGCTATTACGTTGCGCGGGAGTGGGGGCATTAGCTATTTATGGAATGGTCCAAATAATTTTGTGGCAACAACCCAAAGTGTTAGCGTAATTGTAAACGATTCAAGCGTGGCGGGTATTTATACGTTGACAGTAAAAACAGAAAGTAACTGCGTGGCCAGTAATACACTGCATCTTAGTGTGTTTGCATTGCCTCGGGGTGTTTTAGAGAGTACAATTAATAATCAGTGCATCCCTTTTTGTTCATTGATAAAACTAAACAAACCCTCAGGAAGCAGTGAGATTTTGAATATCGTGTATTCCATCAATGGCAGTTTCTCAAAAGACACGAGTATAAAATACTGTTTTGCATCTTCCGGCAGGTACCTTGTGAATGCTAGTTTTAAGGATACTAACGGTTGTGTGAATACGGCCACAC
>CAZMHW010000246.1:5757-6024 GCA_964566105.1 uncultured Akkermansia sp. | reverse complement strand
CTTCCATTCGCCGCCCCACCTCTTCCGCTCAAAATAAATTCCTTAATTTTAAGCACAACACCAATCAACCATCATGTACAGGGCCTGGATTCTGAATTATAAAACCTGGATGCAGGAGCATATCCGCATCCTGATAATTGGCCTGATCCTTGCCTGTCTCAGTTTTCCAAACTACAAACTCAGCTTTGTTCAAGGTATTGATGGTCCCCTGCCCTGGGTCTTTAATTATTTCGCCGACGGACACTATGCGTTGGGACGTGGCATTCT
>CAZMHW010000246.1:0-5747 GCA_964566105.1 uncultured Akkermansia sp. | reverse complement strand
CCCCTGGCCTTTATGCTCTATCCCCTGCCCATGGGAAATAATCTGGGTGTAACGGTTTTTATAACACTGCTCTGCAGCCTGCTCTTCAGCTTTGGTTTTTTTAAAATTTACTTTTCCAGGCAAAAAAAAAACTACCTGCTCCCCACTCTTTTAATATTTGTTGTCTTATCGTTTTGTGATCTCCAGCTACTCCTTATTGGGATCAGCGCCACTCAGCTTGTTCTGTATCACCTCTTTCAAAAAAAACAACAACTTATTTTGGCCTCCCTGGCCGCTATCCTGAATCTCTACCTGAAAACTTACGGCGGTGTTATCTGTCTGCTCCTGCTATTCTCTTACTTCCTTTACCTCCTAACTCTGAAAAAAAATATTCAAAGAGCTCTTTTGATTCCTTTACTCTGCCTTCTCTTTTTTTACGTCCTCTGGCTAAGCCTTTATCAAACCTTTTCAGGTTCTTTGTATTTTATGGCAGGACAGTTACAACTCTCCTCCGACAATTCAGAAGCCGTTTCGTATTACCAGGTAAACAATTGGTTTTTTATTGGCCTGAGTTTGCTCTCTTTTGTTTTAATTCCTTTTTTCACAAAGGATAAAACAACGCGTCTCAGCCATGGTATTCTTATCCTTCCACTTTTTGCAGCCTGGAAACACGCGATGTCGCGGGCAGACTCCAATCATGTAAATGGATTCCTGATCATACTGATTGTCTTTTCCCTTTTGCTTTTTTTTATAGAAAAAGAGAAAAAAATAGTGCTCGGCGTTTTGTGTATTTGTTCCGTTTCCGGATTTGCCCTCAACATGGCGCTTACAGCAGAATACAACGACTACCGTTTTAACACGCGGATCGATCCTTCCAGATCAGCTGAGCTTTATTCACTCATTTTTCGGTATGACAGTGTTGCGAGAGAAAAGAACGACCTCAACGCCAGCATGAACGCCTCCGAAAAATTACCGGATACCTTGTTACACCTTATTGGAAAAAAAACCATTGATGTATTTCCCTGGAACTACTCCACTGTAGCGGTAAATAAATTAAACTGGATACCGCGTCCCTCCCTTCACAGTTACGCGTCTTACACAGCATGGCTCGATGAACAAAATAAAAAACACTTTTTGTCGGCAGACGCGCCACACTTTGTACTCTGGGAAATAGATGAACTGGGGGGCAAACTCAATAGCATCGATTTCAGGTACCTTTTAAACGACGCACCTGAAACCATGCTGACATTTTTCAGTTCGTATCACCTGATCTTTAAAGACAAAACCGATCTTCTTTTTGAAAAACAAAATAAACCTGCTACTGTCCTTAAAAAGCGTTTATCAGAACCGGTCAACGCTGCCTATAACAGCTGGATACAAGTCCCGGAGGCGTGTAACACCTGTATTACCCGGGCAAAGATCAGGATCAAAAAATCAGCGTCCGGAAGTGTTAAAAGCCTCTTTTACAAAGGAGAAGCTTACTCTCTTGAGTATCAAACAGAAGATGGAAAAACACAGGCACATAAAATTGTCCCAAAAAATGCGGAGGAAGGACTGTGGATAAATCCACTCATTTTAAATCCTGAAACTGATCTCAAAGAATCTGTAGTAAAAAAAATAAGACTACGCTGCTGGGGCGAAAGTTCAGTCACAAAAGACTTTGAACTTGAATTTGAAGAAGTTCGTTTTCAGGAAAAGACACCTTTCCTGGAAAAGTGTTTTCAGAAAAAAGATTCTCTTCACTAAACCTGCCACCTGAACACTATCTCAGGATCTTCCGCACAAAGGCTACTGTAAAGTAACTCATCAGGAATATGCCTGTGAAGCCCTCACAAGCCGCGAATAATTTTAAATAGCCCTCCGCAAAATAATCTCCATAGCCCACCGTACAAAAAGTAATAGCACTGTAGTACACGCTGTTCCAGAAATCGTGAATATCACTGAGTTCTTTCGGCAAAGTAGAAGCGATGGTGCCGAAGTTTGGAAAAAACTCTGTAGCGCAATAAAAGATTAAAGCGTAAAGAAACACAGCCAGCATCGCATTCAGGAGTACCCGGGTTGGCGCTGTAGCGTAACGTCCTACATAATCAAACACATATTTTTGAAAATAATACTGGGGATAAGCCCACAATCCGTTCCATTTTTCCTTCTCTACAGCCTGATTCAAATTCGCGCGTGCCTCACAGCGCCTGAACTCCAGATAAGCAGCATCTTCGTCTTCGTACTGTCCGTTATTCCTGAAATTTTCTTTAAGGATCCGGAATTGCTCTGCCTTTTGAAAAAGAGAGGTGTTTTTTTGATTGTAAATAAGATCGTATGCATCGTTCTCCCGCCAGTTAATAAACAAACGTCCCAGAATCCGCATATCGGCAAGCACCATTTCTTTGATGACTACTTTTTCGCCCTCAGGCTTTACGTCCAGAATATCTCTCACAATGGTATTTCGCAGATCCACCAGGTGACATTCTGCAAATCTCAGATCCATGTAAGCATCGAGGTGGCAGCCTTTAAAAGAAATATCGGTGGCTGAAGCCTGGTTAAAACTAATCGTTCCTTTTCCGAACTTCACGAGGTCAAACTGAGCCTCACCTCTGGCAAAGTCAGCAGCTTCAAAGGTTTTATGGCCGTCCCCAAAAACAGAGCCTCTAAAACTCACCTTTCCATCTCCAAACTCCACACCTTCAAAACACACATCTCCATCGTTAAAATCTATGCGCTTAAAATCAATTTTTCCTCCACCAAATTCAACATTTTTAAAGTCCTTTCTTCCCTTGCCAAAGCTGGCGCGCTCAAAGGTAATGTCGCCGCTTGCGAACTTGGCAAATTTAAAATCCACTGTGCCGTCACCGAAATACGTGTTCTTATAATCCACATTTCCATTGCTAAAATCGGCATCCACAAAACTCAGATCACCGGTACCAAAATTGGCATTGTTAAACGTAATGTGTCCGTCCCCAAATCTCACCGAACGAAAACTGGTGCTTCCACTGCCAAATTTTGCCTTTCTGAAATTAACATCCCCGTGACCAAAATTGGCGCTGTAAAAATTAGTGAACCCATTGGAAAATATGGCGGATTCGAAGATCGTGCGCTCCCCTTCAAATTCAGCGTAACTGAAATCCGTTTCCAGATCGCAATCAAAAAATGTTTTTTTGGCTGAAAAATTAAAAAGTTTAACAGAAGTATCATACTCCATACCACGGGAGCTCCGGTATTCTTTTAACGAAAAATCCTTCACATAGGAATTATTGAGCTGGAGGGTTTCTCCCTTATCAATGAGTAAAAAAAGTTCTTCTTTACTCACAACCTTAAGAGTGTAAGACGAAACGCGTTTATTATTTTCATCGTAGAAAACAATCGTAGCCGTTTTGTCTTTCTTCTCAGTGCCAGAAACAGAAGATTTCTCCGCTATTTCAACATCAAATCGCAACAGATGATGCTCGTGCAGTGGACTTTCTAACATAAATAAATTCCTGATTTAATTATTCGGAGGATTGAAAATAGTATTTAAGGCCGAAGAAAACAAATAGTACACGCGACTTTGGGATGATATAAAATACAAACACCTAGTTAGACCTCGTCCAAAGCACTTCTTTCCCTATCAGCGAAAAACCAATGTAGCCCTTTACGTGCAACTGGTTAGGATCTTTTTCAAACCACATAAGGCACTTATATGTTTTCCCTTCTTTTGGATCGTAGATCGTTCCATCTACCCATTCCTGATCGTCTTTATCATACACAAATCCGTTCAGCAACGACAAACCCAGGGTGTGTCTTGTTCTCAATTTAGGATCCGGATTTTTGTGATCTGTTTTTGGTTTCCCATCTCTGTTGGGCTCTTTGAGCCAGGTAATTTCTCCATAAAATTTGGAGTTACTTCCCTTTTTTATGGTCACCTTCGATTCTCCCGACTGTGTAAGCCAGGTAGCAACAATCCGATTTTCATCCTGGCAATATCCTCCAACTGAAAAAAGCAGGAAGACATAAATTAAAAAAATTACTCTCATAGTTTTATTCTCTTAAAGTTACGTTTAATTTTAAAATTGAGCCCTTAGCGGAATAAGATTTATAGTTCTATATTTGATCTTCCACCCGAGTCCTTTCGTCACCCTTGTCTCTAAAACTTAGTAAACCCCGTAACATGACCAGGTGCTTATTTTATCTAGCGTTATTTTGTTTATGCTGTCTTAAAAGTGTCAGGGGGCAGGCCTACGCCGATATTTTTAGTTTCAGTAATCAGAATTTCTTTTCGAACTACAGCGACAGCTCCAAAAACCTACTCTACACCCAGGATAATTTTCTGAATCTGTTCATCCCAAAAAAATTCGGTAACAATCACTTATTCTTATTAAGGATCAATTCAGAAAAATTAACGATTAACAGAATGGGTTCCCCGGGTTATTCTCAACAACTCTACGCACTGTCGTTGCCCATAGGACTTCAACTTTCCTCTAAAAACAAAAAATGGAAATATACAGGCGTGTTTATTCCTAAGTTGAGTTCGGATTTTAATGACAATTTAAGTAACGACTATCAGTTTGGTGGCATAGGATTACTGACCCGTGTATACCGTGATGATTTGCAGATAAAACTGGGACTTTATTACAACCGTGAATTTTTTGGAAATTTTTTCATGCCCCTGGTAGGTGCAGACTGGAAGATCAACCGTCGCTGGCAGATGTATGGCACACTCCCGTCTAATTTCAGGGCAGAATACAAACTTTCGTCCTTGTGGGCTTGTGGTGTGGGATTCAGATCTTTTCAACGTTCCTACAGATTGTGTAATTCCAACCAAAACGATTTTGTATGGATCAAGGAGAACCAGTTAAAATTATACCTGGAAGGATTCCTGATTAAAAACCTGGTGTTTACGATGGATGTTTACAGAACGATTAATTATTCATTTCCAAGAAACGACAGGTATGCTGTAAAAAAACAAAAAGAAGGAACACCCGCTTTACAGGCCTGTAAAGATAATTTCGGATTTACACTTGGTTTTTCATACCGCTTATTGGCAGGTAAAACGGAGGGTGCCGCTAAATAAAATCAACCCTTTTTAAACCTGCTGTTTATGTGTATTGCTCAGAATTGTTTAATTTTCACTGCATTTTGAACGAAGACGAAATAGTACGGGCTTTAAAAGCCGGAAACAGCAGCGCTTACGAAATGTTGGTAAAAACTTTTCAGAAAAAAGTGTACAACACCTGCCTGGGCCTCCTGCAAAACGAAGAGGACGCGGAAGACATTTGTCAGGAAGTATTTATTGCTGTTTTTCAATCTATAAATCAATTCAAAGGAGAAGCCAAACTATCTACCTGGATCTACCGGATCACGGTAACGCGCTCGCTGGAGTTCCTCCGCATGAAAAAACGTAAAAAACGTTTTGCCATTCTGCAGGCCATTTTTACAAACGAACAGGGGGAAACAAAAATACAGGCTACTAATTTTGTGCATCCCGGAGTTCAACTCGAAAATAAAGAGCGGGCAGCCATTCTTTTTAAAACCATTGATAAACTGCCTGAAAATCAAAAAACAGCTTTTATTTTGCATAAAGTGGAAGACCTCAGCTATACCGAAATAGCGGCGGTAATGAAGCTTTCTTTGTCTTCGGTGGAATCGCTCATGTTCCGGGCCAAACAAAATTTACAGAAGTTGCTGGGAGATTATTATGAAAAAAACGAAAAATAGCGCAAGTTTTATCACCAATAAACATCTATATACTTATGGACACAAAAGATACATGGATTTCAGAGGTTGAAAACAGCCTT
>CAZMHW010000245.1:0-6029 GCA_964566105.1 uncultured Akkermansia sp. | reverse complement strand
AATGAATGCGTTTTTCAATGAAATAGGAAATAACTACAATGTCTGAATTGACATTTTATAAACAAATTTCCGCACCCCATTTAAAGGGTTATTTCAAACCAGCTTATGGCGAATTTATTATTTCAGAAATTAATGCCCGACAATGCAAACTAATAGCCACAACACACTATTCTTATAAAATTACGCCCGCTTTTTATTGGCACTGGTGGACAGATTACCTCGCCAACAGTATGCATAAACATGTTTTACAAAACATTAAAGTCTTATCTGAAAAATAAAACCCTTCTGATGCCTCATTCTTTCGACCTACAGTGTCTTTGTAATGCGTTTTCCCGTCACTATTACCTGGCAGATGTCCTGTCTTTTGGACAGTCGGCAAGGCTGAGAAAAAAACTCATTTCAAACATACCTTTATCTAAAAATTGTATTGTGCTTGATCTCATGTGTGGCACCGGCAACACTCTTAACTAGATTCCCGCAGATCGTATTTATTATGGTTACGACTATACTGCACATATGATTTCCTTGGCAGGTAAAACGCACGAACATCGGCAAACCGCCAGTTTTGAGACGATTGACGCACAACGAGTCTGATTGTATCGGCAATAAAAATCCGTTACCTGTGTATTAAAACTCTTGATTGCGAGATCAATGTACTGAAACTTGTAATAGCCTTTCGAAAAACCAAAACATCCCTTTGTATTGAGAAAAAACTAAACTCGTCTCTGTTTTTTATAAAAGGAACTGTAAAAAAACAAGTAAGCTCATTAACCCGGAGTGAAGAAGAAAAACTATTACAATTTTAATTTTGAACCACTAGTTTTTTACCCTTTATGTCTATCAGTTGCGAACGTAAATTTACAACGTAAACTCCAGGTTCTAAGTGAAGCGGTATCTGAACCACGTTCGTACCTTTTTTTACCGTAATCTTTTCGCTCTGACACAGTCTGCCGAGATTATCAACAAAACTAAGGGTAACAGTGCTTTGATCAAATAAAGCAGTAAATACAAAGGTGAGTTCGTTTTGAGCCGGATTCGGAAAGAACATAAAATCAGATGTGTTTGGTTTACACTGACTGGTTACCGTTTTAAACACCTCTTTTTTACCATCTTTATCCACCTGAATTAATCGGTAATAATCCGATTCGCTTGAATAAAAATGATCGGTATAATTGTATTTTTTGATTGCGCTACTTGTTTCCTGAGGTTTTACCTGAGCCACTTCCTGCCAGTTTAATCCGTTCTCACTCCGTTCAATACTGTAATGATCGTTATTTTTTTCTGAAGCGGTTGACCAGTTTAATTGCGTACCCTCTTTCACGCAGGTTGCAGAAAAATCGATTAGCTCAACCGGTAAAGGATTAAGAAATGATTTAGAACCCAGCGTAAAAGGGCTAAATACGGTTACCAGAGAGCCGGAAATAATTGTACCCGACGTAGTATTACCCGTTGTAGCACCGTTACCGTGATCTTTCCATTTTACCTGTCCTGCATCCCAACGGGCAACCAAAAGATCTGTTAAACTGGTAATCCCACAGCTGTTAATATTCCATGATAAGGTGACATTTACAATCGAAGAACCGCCTGTTCTGTTTAGGATCCAGTGCTCACAACTGCTGATGTGATGAATGGACGCGTCTTTTGAGGTATTTGTATACGTCGGACTCGGATCAGCGTAATTATATAATGCTGTAAAATTATCCGTTGTTGATACCGGAGCTGAAATGGAAATTGGTCTGTAAAGCCCATTATCGCCTAACGGAAAGGTAAATGCCTGGTTACCGAATTTGACGATAGTACCATCGATGTAACTATTATCATTCGCATTGGTAGCCGTTGAGCCGTTTAAAAACTGCCAGGTGCCAGTCAATAAAATAATTCCGGAAGTCAGATCCATATTGGAATTGATACGGTGTGTACCCGAAGACGCGGTAATTGTTCCAGTGGTGTTTAATTCCAAACGGTTAAACGTTTCGGTGCCCACACAGCTCAATGTGCGCGATGCAGATCCTAAAAAACTTACAGTACCGGTTCCGGAAGAAAAGGTGCCGTTGTTGATCCAGTTCCCGTAAACGTCTAATCCAAAAGCCCCACTTACTGTTAAACCGGCTGCCGCTATTGCAGAAAGAGTTCCTGTAGAAGCCACCGCAGCGGCAATAGTAAGATTAGCGCAAGCTGCCCCCAAAGCGCCAATAACAGGCTGAAACAAAGTACCTGAATTATAAATCAACACGTCTGTAGTTGCGCTTGGAATGCTCGAACCACACCAATTAGAGGATGTAAACCAATTCGTGCTGGTGGCCCCTGCCCATACCGCAACAGAAGGGCTACTCGCTGCAGGTGCAAACAGCACGCTTAAACCAGACGCTGTGGCGTTTTGCGTCAGTCGAAGTTCAACTGTCGTTGAGGGTGATAAAACACCTACCCATAATGCCGTGGTATTTGCAGAGGTGGCACGGGTAGCCACCTGAACGCCATTAATCAAAATCGTAGCATTATCGTCGTTGCTCAAAATGTGAATTGAATATGTATTACAGGTAAAACCGGTCCGTTTAAAACTCATAGACCAATTGGTGGTTGGCATGGTACAACCGAGGTAAGCATTCCCGTTGGTAGCATTGGCCGTAGAAGGTGCTGCGCCACTAGTCCAGCGTGTAGTTGTATTAAAATCATAACCACTGGTTCCCGATCCATTCTCTGTGTAGTAACCATAGTAGTTTGTAAACGTAGTACTCTTATAACAATACGCATTCCAGGCGCCGGTTGGAAAAACAGTGGGACTAACAAGGGGAACAACCGTTATAAAAGTCGTCGCGTTCAGCGTCGCACAGTTGTTATTTCCCGAAACTGTATAAGTGGTTGTAATGGTTGGTGTCGCCACCACCGAATTACCGGTAGTTGCGCTCAAACCCGCTGCGGGCGACCATGAATAGGTATTTGCGCCTCCCGCTGATAGGGTGTAAATTTGCGCCGCACAGTTAACCGTAGCGGATGTGGGGGACACAGTAGTTGTTGGCAATGGATTAACCGTTACCGAGGTAGATGAACTCGCACTGCATGTGGTCACCGGATCTATAACGGTACACGTGTAATTTGTGCTAACTACTGCCGAAGAAATAGTTACTGTGCCGGTGGTTGTACTTAAATTAACTGACGGCGTCCAGGAATAACTCAGTCCCGCAATTGCGCCCGCGGTTAGTGTGGCCGATGTACCCGCACAAATTGTTACAGGTGGACTGAGCGCCGGAACAGGAACTGTTACAAAGGTCGATGCGATAGAACTGGTTGCACCGGTGGTATTTGCGTGACGGATTTCAACGGTTGACGTTGGACCAAGAAAACCAGTCCAAGCGCCAATATCCGTTGCAGCCGTATTGTTTAAGAATACCTGAACCCCATTTACAAGTAGTCTGGCGAGATCATCATGAGCCAAATCTATTCTATAATAACCACAGGTAAAGTTTGTTCTCTTGTAGATTGTTCCATGCGCCGCATTGGTAAGATTACAACCCGTGTAGGCAGAACCGGAACTTGCATTTGCCGAACTGGGGCTCAGATTGTTCGCCCAACGGGTAGTTGAGTTAAAGTTCAGATTATTTTCAGTGTAAAATCCAAACAGGTTAACAAAAGCGGAACTATTGTAACAATAAACATTCCACACACCACTGCCAAACACCGTAGGCGAAGGCGTAGTAGGTACATTCTGCACAGAAACCGTTCGTGTGGCATTTAACGTTGCGCAGTTATTGGAACCTGTTACCGTATAAATGGTTGTAATAGTTGGCGTGGCGGTTACGCTATTTCCCGTAGTAGTATTAAGACCTGCCGCCGGCGACCACGAATAGGTGTTAGCTCCGGTCGCAGTTATGTTAGAGCTAGAAAAACCCGAACAAATAACCGTTGTTGTTATACTTGTTCCCGTGGTAGGCAAAGCGTTTACCGTTACCTGAACGGCATTGGTAAATACCGGACAGGAACTGGCGGTCGCGGTTACAGTATAATTGGTAGTTGTAGCTGGATTGGCTATCACAACGGTTCCTGTTGAAGGGCTCAAAGATCCGGAAGGAGTCCACGAATAGGTAACCGGCAAGGTTCCGGTATTGGCCACCGTAAGCGTGGCATTGGTAGAGGCACAGATGGTAACTGGAGCCGACATGCTTAATTGATTTAGCTTGGTAAAAGTTGCCGTTAAGAAGCCTTGTGGACTTGAATTGGAAGATTGTATCTCTATGTTATCAGTAGGTTGTATAATACCCCTCCAGGCATTTGTATGCGCATCGCAACACACGGTGTGCTGAAAAACAGTGGTGCCATTAATAATCACATACACTTCCGCACGATGGCTTGGAATGTCAATCTGGTAATAACCACAAGGAACGTTAGTTCTTTTATAACTGTATGAATAATTGGCTGTACCAATGCTACAGCCACTGTATGCTGAACCGGAAGCTGCGTTAGCGGAGCTTGGACTCGCGGTATTGGCCCAACGCGCTGTGGTCGTAAAGCTCAGATTATTTTCGGTATAAAAACCCTGGTAATTATTCGTGTAGTCATTCCGTGTTTCAAAACAATACACATTCCATGTGCCAGATCCAAACACGGCAGGATTACCAACCGCGGCCTGCACAGCCAGGTTAGAACCATTGTCGGAACTGGTAAGAGAAGGGCTCGAGGTAGTGATACGAATACGGTAACCCGCACCAGCGGGAGTACCTGCCGGAATTGTACAAGATATTGCAGCGGGTACCGTCCCGGTGAGTGTTCCGATTACTGTTGGGCTTGCAAAACTTCCGGAGGCATTTGACAATTCTACCGAATACACATTAGCAGAAGGCAGGTTTACAAAATTACAGGACGATTGAGAAAAGGTGACCGTAAATGTTTCATTCTGACAGAAGGAGGATGCTGCTACCGTAGGTGAATTAATGGTGATTGCAAAAACCGTCAAATTTGCGCCATTGTCAGAACCGTTAACCGGAGGATTAGAACTAATGACCCTGAACCGGTAAAGACCACTTGTGAGAAGCGTTGACGGTAAGGTACATGAAATGATGCCACCAGACACTGTCGTTGCAGTTCCGATTGTAACCGGGGTACCGCCAAAACTTCCCGTGGCCTCAGAGATTTGAGCAGAAAAAACATTGGCCGTGGGTGTGTTTGAAAAAGTTCCGGAAATGGTGTAAGTAACGTTGATTCCACTTTGTCCTGCACAATAACTGGTACTGGACGCTGGGGATGTTACACCAATGGCTTGAGAAAAAACTTTAAAAAAAGATAAGAGTGCAAGAAAAAAAATAACTGACCTTTTCATTAACTTAGTGTAAATACTATACGTTCAAAGCATTAAAAATAGTCAAAAAAAGGACATTTATTGAAAGCTATCAATCTTTTAACATTCACTTAACCGCACAGTGACTCACTTATCCTGATTTGGCAACACATCAGAGTGCAGTCCAATCGCCCGTAAACCTCGTCAATTAAGACACTTTCAGATTCCTTCCCTATTCCCCGACAATAAAAAAGAGCTTAATAACTGAGTTATCAAGCCCTGACATAACTTAAGAATGATACTCCTGTGCTATTCCGACAGGTTTTCGAGTCTAGAATATCCGTTTGGAGAAACTGCTGCTGTTATTCCGTACATTTATAATAACCGGTCCATTATATTTTGGAACACTTATGTCATTCTGGTCAAAATTCCCGGAATAAACTTCTCTTCCCAACAAATCATACATCGTAATTTTTACCGGCAATTCTGATCCCGGAGCCAGAGTAATGTTAACCGTTTCCTGATCATAGAGTATCAGACTACTCTCCTGAAGTTGATTTTTCACAATTCCCGTTGTTTCGTTTTTATAAAAATAAATCTCGAAACGTTTCTGAAAAGTAACCGTTGTGGTATCACTGAACACGTATTGCATGCCTTCAGTAATAGGTTGATAGGTTTTATTGACTTTATCGTTAAGATAGAGCGTATATAAACCGTAAAATGAGTTGATCCCAGTAAAACCAAGCATTCCCCCGGTTTT
>CAZMHW010000244.1:976-6030 GCA_964566105.1 uncultured Akkermansia sp. | reverse complement strand
ATGTTGAGAAAAAAGCACGTACCGATGCTCAGATTTCTGCTTTAGCAGTTTCTAATCCTGACAGTTTATCCGTAGAAGAGTTATTGTATGCTGGTACTTTAACTACAGACATCAATACTTTAACTCAGATTTACCGTGCTGCGGAAAAACAATACGGTAGCGATTGGAGAACTTCAAACAATTTAGGTTGTGTATTATTAATGCAAAACAAAGTTTCTGAAGCGGGTGACGCATTTAAACGTGCTGAAAAAACCGGTGCTTCTCAACCTGCAGTTGCCAATAACCTGGGTATCATCGAAGCTAAAAACGGTAACCGCACTGCTGCTATGGATCTTTACAAAAAAGCAGGTTCAGCTTCTGAAACCAAATACAACATGGGTATCTTAGAAGTACGTAACGGAAAATACGCGGATGCTGTTGGAGATTTTGGTGACTACAAAGGTCATAACAAAGCTTTAGCTCAGTTATTAAGTGGTAATGCCGGCAGCGTAAAAGAAACTATTGATGCCAGCAACGAAAAAGATATGGCTTACAGCTACTACTTAAAAGCAGTAACAGCAGCCCGTCAAAGCAACACTGCCGAAGTAATCAGTAATTTAAAAAGCGCTATCGAAAAAGACGGTGCTTACAAAGCATACGCTAAAGACGATGTGGAATTCTTAAAATTACGTGCTGACAGTGGTTTCACTGGTTTAGTAAACTAAGAATCACTCCTTCATAAAACTGAAACCCTTCTCCGAAAGAGAAGGGTTTTTTGTTTGGGCGTATTTCTGAATCTATCCTGAAAAATACACCGGAAAATAATATCTTAGTATTCCGTTCTCTGCTAACATAACTCTTTACCCAAATGGTACCAATAAAACCTGTTTTTTTACTTTTTCCACTTCTTCTCTTTAATGTGTTGGTTCATTCACAAACAAAAGACACTGTGGTTTACAAAGATTATTACATTATTCTCAACGGCCCCACTAGCAGAACATTCGGCTGGGACCTGGGCCTTGAACGCATAAAACCCCTGAGAGGAAAACTAAGTTATGCCATGCAGTTTTCGGTAAGAGGGGGTAAATGGTTTCAGGGCCGACCTGAAAGCTACAGGAATCCCAGGTTCATATCTCTCTGCATCCAGCCCTTCCATTTGCTGGTGGGCAAAAAGTGGAAATTTGAAACAGGCCTTTCCTGCAACCTTCAGATATACAGAACATTTGGGGAGGCTTACCCAGCCGTTAAATCGTTTTCATCCTATCAGGACATGCTGGTTATTATTTATTCTGTCGGACTCCGATACACCTTTCAAAAACCGCAGCTGAGTATTAAACTAATTTTCGGTCCGGGTTATGGGATCAATCTCCAAACTCATTTTTCACAGTTCGTTCAAAGTCAGACTTTAGAAATGGGACTCAGCTGGCGCCTAAGACACAAACAAAAAAAACTTCCACATTCTTAAATTGGTTTTTCTCCGGCTTTTACACCTTATTGTTATATTTACATACCAAGCCGACAACCATGCAGTCATTCGCAGAAACAGAATTAATCCTAACTGCAGAAAATCGTGTTTATCATCTCAACCTGAGAGCTGAAGACATTGCCGACGATGTAATTGTGGTGGGAGATCAAAACCGGGTAGCGCAAATCTCTGCGTATTTCGATTCCATTGACTTTAAAACAGCGCACCGCGAATTTGTAACACATACCGGAACCTTTAATGGTAAACGGCTCACGGTTTTAAGTACGGGTATTGGCACCGATAACATTGATATTGTGCTTAACGAACTGGACGCCGCTGTAAATATTAACCTGGACACCAGAACACTGAATACAAAAAAACGTCGCCTGAATATTTTCAGATTGGGAACCAGTGGCGCGCTTCAGGAGGAAATTCCAGTGAATACTCTTTTGTTAAGCGCCTATGGCATTGGATTGGACGGCATCTTACCATTTTACGCCGACTGGAAAACGGTAACAGAATCCACTTTAAGCGACGCGTTTATCCGGCACTCTTCCTGGCCGCAAACACTTCCCTTTCCCTACTCTGTTTCGGCCAGTGAAGAGTTGCTCCTGAAATTCAGTACATCCGGTTTTGTAAAGGGAATAACCGCCACGGCTCCCGGTTTTTATGGTCCGCAAGGCCGGGAAATCCGTTTGAAAACTTCTTTACCGGAACTTAATAAGTTGCTGAATACTTTTAGGTATGGCAATCTTCAAATTACTAACTTTGAGATGGAGACTTCGGCCCTGTATGGTTTAGGAAAACTATTGGGGCACAATTGCCTGACGGTGTGCGTGATTATTGCCAACCGCATGCGAAAAGAGTTTACCACAGATTACACAAAAAGTGTAGATCATTTAATAGAACAGTGTTTACATAAAATAGCAGAATAACATGACGCGAGAAGAACTCATAAAACAAATAACAACAAAAAAAACTTTCTTATGTGTGGGGCTGGATCCTGACACGGAAAAAATACCTCAGCACCTGATAGAGGAAGAAGAAGATCCGATCTACGAATTCAACAAACAAATAATTGACGCCACCGCCCCTTATTGTGTTTCATTTAAACCCAATACTGCTTTTTATGAAGCTTATGGTTTAAGCGGGATTGGCAGTCTTGAAAAGACCATCCGCTACATTAAAACAAATTACCCGGATCATTTTTTAATAGCCGATGCGAAACGTGGAGATATAGGAAACACGAGTTCTATGTATGCCCGCGCCTTTTTTAAACGTTTGAACTCAGATGCGATTACAGAGGCGCCTTACATGGGGAGTGACTCTGTAAAACCCTTTCTTCAGTTTGAAAACAAATGGGCCATTGTGTTAGGTTTAACCAGCAACGAAGGCTCAGCAGATTTTCAGCAATTAAAAACTGATGGCAAAGATTTGTATTTAAAAGTGATTGAGACCTGCGCACAATGGGGTACCGATAAAAACATGATGTTTGTGGTAGGAGCTACAAAAGCAAGCATGCTTACAGAAATTCGTAAAATTGTTCCAGACCACTTCCTCTTGATTCCTGGTGTTGGCGCACAAGGCGGAAGTCTGCAGGAGGTATGTAAATACGGAATTACCAGGGATGTTGGCTTACTTATAAATGCCAGTAGAAGTATTATTTACGCTTCCCGTGGTGCAGACTTTGCTGCAAAGGCCGCTGAAGAAGCAAAAAAAATGGCAGATGAAATGAAGGAACTCATTAAACATTAAAAACTAAACATATAAGAACTTTAAAATGGAAGATAACCAACAAAACCAACCTCACCTGGATATTGAACTGAGCGAAGAAATTGCGGAAGGCACTTATTCTAACCTCGCTATAATTACGCACTCACAAAGTGAATTTGTTATTGATTTTGTTAAGATCATGCCTGGTGTTCCGAAGGCACGTGTAAAATCACGTATACTCCTGACACCACAACACGCCAAGCGCCTGGTAAAAGCCCTTAGTGAAAACATTCAGAAATTTGAGCAAATGCACGGTAAGATCAAAGATCTTGAAAATGGATTTCCTATGAACTTTGGAGGTCCTACGGCACAGGCTTAATTCCACTGTTGGAAGTTTTAAGACTTTCTCCTATTTCCTTACTATCTTTAATTCATTCTGCTGACAGGCAAACTTTCATTTTGTTGAAAAATCCTGTTTTATAAGCGGTCTAAGCTTTCTATTTTTATAAAAATTGATAATCTATGAACGAAGCACGCCTCCATTTTAAAATTGCTGACCTGTTAAACTTAAATTCTAAAGATGTTACCGCCACAGTTAACCTGCTGGACGAAGGTGCCACTGTACCTTTTATCTCCCGTTACCGTAAGGAGGTTACCGGGAGCCTGGACGAGGTGCAAATTGCGCAAATCCGTGATGAGATAGAGCGTTTGAGACAACTCGAACAACGCCGGGAGTCCATTTTAAAATCCATTGAATCGCAAAATAAACTCACCGAAGAATTACGGGAAAAGATATTGGCCGCTGAAACACTCAGCAAACTGGAAGACCTGTATTTACCATATAAACCTAAACGTCGTACCAAAGCTACCATTGCCCGCGAAAAAGGATTGGAACCGCTGGCACAATTTATTCTGGAACAAAAAAGTAATCTGGTGTTTGAAGAAGCAGAGAAATTTATTTCTACCGAAAAAGAAGTTCCTTCTGTTTTAGAAGCCCTTCAGGGTGCCCGCGATATTATTGCCGAAACTATCAGTGAAGACGCCGGTGTGCGTGAAAGTATGCGCGAACTTTTCAAAAAATCAGCCACCATAAAAAGCAGACTCATTAAAGGAAAAGAAGAAGAAGGTGAAAAGTTTAAGGATTATTTTGAATGGGAAGAAAAACTCATGACTTGCCCTTCGCACCGCCTTTTAGCCATGCGCCGCGGTGAAAAAGAAGATATTTTGATTCTTGACATCACCGTTGATAATGATGAGGCCAGAGAACTCATAGAACGCAGAATCATTACCTCCCGAGGCGAAAGTGCCAATCAGATCAAAGAAGCGATTGAAGACGGTTACAAACGCTTGTTACAACCCGGTATTGAAGCGGAAATGCGCTTACTAACCAAACAACAGGCAGATGAAAAAGCCATTGTGGTATTTGCCGACAATTTACGCGAATTATTATTAGCCTCCCCGCTCGGAGAAAAAACCATTCTGGCGCTCGATCCGGGTTTCCGCTCAGGCTGCAAAGTGGTTGTTTTAAATAAAGAAGGAAAGTTGCTTGAAGACACTGTTATTTACCCTCACGAACCTCAACGTAAAGTTACGGAAGCGGAAATGATACTGCTTGCTTTTGCACAACGTCACAACATTGAAGCCATAGCGATTGGTAACGGAACTGCTTCCAGGGAAACCGAGCAATTTGTGAGAAACATTGATGTACTTCCAAAATCCATTCCCGTAATTGTAGTAAGTGAAGCCGGAGCTTCTGTGTATTCGGCTTCTGACGTCGCGCGCCAGGAATTTCCGGACAAAGATGTCACTGTGCGTGGTGCTGTATCCATTGGCCGCCGTCTGGCTGATCCGCTGGCCGAACTTGTAAAAATTGACCCTAAATCTATAGGTGTTGGTC
>CAZMHW010000244.1:0-966 GCA_964566105.1 uncultured Akkermansia sp. | reverse complement strand
GTACCGAAACGAGAAAGGCGCATTTAAATCCCGCAAGAGTTTGATGGAAGTGCCTCGTATGGGAGAAAAAGTATTTGAACAATGCGCCGGGTTTCTCAGAATTCGTAACGGCGTGCATCCACTGGACAAAAGCTCTGTTCACCCGGAAAGTTACCACATTGTAGAAAAAATGGCGACTGACCTGAATTGCAGCATAGACGACCTCATTGAACAAAAGGAACTTCGTAAAAAAATACAGTTAGCTAATTATGTTACCGAATCAGTGGGATTACCAACGCTGAAGGATATTATGACGGAGTTAGAGAAACCGGGACGCGATCCACGTAAAGGTTTCGAGATTTTTAGTTTTGATGAAAACGTGCATGAGATCAGAGATTTGAGAGAAGGTATGCGTTTACCAGGCATTGTAACAAACGTAACTAACTTTGGAGCCTTTGTAGATATAGGTGTTCACCAGGACGGATTAGTGCACATTTCGCAACTGGCAGACGACTTTGTAGATGATCCGAATAAAGTAGTAAAGGTCGGCCAGCAGGTGTGGGTAAACGTTACAGAAGTGGATGAGAAACGCAAACGTATCGCGTTAAGTATGAAAGGCGAAACTCAAACCGTTAAAACTTCCAAGCCAAAGGCTGTAGCAAAGGAAGAGCAATATGATCCTAACGATATGAATAGCGCTCTCGCTGCCTTAAAGAGTAAGTTTAAAAAGTAATTATTTTTTTATCTTTGTAAGACCTGAGCATTCGGGTCTTATTTTTTTTGTTTAAACCCAATTACATGAAAAAACTATTCTTTATTTTTTTTATTTTGAACCTGTGTAGATTACCCGCACAACTTTCAGGTTCTGCTTTACTAAATGGTTCAAATAACCATAGCGGTATTAAAGTGAAATTTATAGTCAGTGCCTCCTCAACTGGCGCCACAGATTCCACCTTAACTGACGCCTCCGGTAATTATAGCATTAAT
>CAZMHW010000243.1:2789-6057 GCA_964566105.1 uncultured Akkermansia sp. | reverse complement strand
ATCCTGCTCTACAGCCGGACGAATGTATTGCTCGAGCACCTCAATGATCTTATTTTCCACGTCGTTTGAAGGAGCGGTATGTTGTGTGTTGATGGAAACCGTTTCTTTAAATGAAGAATCTTTTGCCACCTTTTGCTCCGGTAATTTGTAAACCACCGCGTTCCCTTCGTTCAGGTAATTTGTGATAAAAACGCGTAATTCATCACGAATCTCTTCCCATTCAAGATGATCTTGTTTGGTAATGGTGACGTAATTGGACTGAATAAATACTCTTTTTACAAAAGGAAACTGAAACAGTTTCTGTGCAATGGGAGCATCGCTGGTTTCAGCAGCTGAAACGTATTCAGCTGAAGCGCCACTTACCAGCAGTAGTTTATTGGCAACAAATTTTATGCTGGAAGGATTTGGAGTTTCTTCGGCATAAATGATATAGGGAACCTCTTGAATATTCATAGCAGCGGTAAAGGTACTAAAATTACTCCTATCTTTCTTTTTGGAAAGTGCCCGGAGATCTATTTTAGATTTTTTATCTTCTGTATCTATTTCGCGAGTGCTGTGTTTAGAGTATTTATCAATGCTTCTTCGCTGCTTGGTCTTGGAGGATTATTGTCGATTATTTTTCCATCTCTGCCAATTAAAAAATACGAAGGGATGCCCTTCACATTGTAGTCGCCACAAACCGGATGATCGAACGAAGGAGCCAGAAGATTGATCCCTTTTATGTTATGTTTGGCAATTCCTTCTTTCCAGCTTTTTTGGTCTTCGTCAATTGAGACGTAAAGAAAAACAATATCCTTTCCGTCAAATTGCGGCTTGATCTTCTTTGATGATGCCAATTCGCGAATGCATGGTCCGCACCAGCTTGCCCAGAAGTCCAGGTAAATTATTTTACCTTTAAAATCGCTCAAGTTCACTTTTTTGCCCGCATCGTCAAGCAATGTAAAAGCAGGTGCATTTTTTCCGGGGGAAATTGATTTTACTTTTTCGTATGTTTCGCGAACTTCTTTCAGATAAGGAGAGTGTGGATTTTTTTGTTCGTATGCTAAATAAATCTTTTCCGCATCCGCGAATCCCTCCTCTTCCAGGGCAGAGATTACCAGTGAAGAGTTGTAGGCCTGAAGTACTTTTTCATTACTTATGATACTTTCTGCCAGATGAAGTCTGTCATGATAGTTCAAAGTATTTCCTGAAGTGCTGCGAAGGTAACTTTCGTAGTGGCTCAGTACTGCTTTCAGATAGTCGAAACCAGATTCACTGAGCAACAAGCTATCATTATTCAGAGACAGATTCTTAATGAAATCAAAATACGCGTACGGCATTTCAGGCACTGTGTCCTTTAATTTACGAATATATGCCCAGAACCAGGGATAACTTAATTTATCAGAAGCGTTTTTATAGGTGAGATCGGCCTTAAAGTCTGCAGCAAATCCTGGATCCAATTTCTCCTTGTACTCATTTATAAAATTAAGCTGCACCTTCAAAGTGCTATCACTGTAATGTGCGAATGCCACCGCTTTGCGTTTTGCAATCTGTTCATACATTTCTTGTTCATGTCCTAAAACGAACTTGGCCCCGAATTCCTTTTCGAAATTATTTTTACTGCTGTTCATGCCACTAAAAACAATGCTATTGTCAAAGTCCAGATAGTCTATTTTCATTACTAAACTATCGCCGGGTTGAATATGCAAAAAAGTGTATTGTTCATCGATGACGATATTCACTTTTGTGAGAGTAGTAATATCAAAAACGATCTTAAAATTTCCGTTTTTGTCGATTGTTGTTATTTTCTTTAGTTCATTGTACTTTATTGTGCTTTGGTTAATTCCGTACGTAAGCGTTTTTACTTTGCTATGCTGAACATTACCGAGAATTACGGCTCTCGACGCCTTAAAAGAGAACGCGAATACATTCAGAATAAGAATGAGTAGAATGGTTTGTTTTTTCATACGTATTTACCTTTTAATTATTTAATCTTTTAACCTATGCGCCATTACGTAACGGATCTCTGAAAAAGAGATGTCCGCCGGAAGACTGGCCTTGATTGGATTTAATCCTTCTTCGTAGTTAAGCTGTTCCAGGGCTTTTCGAATAAGTTCCTGCTTTTTTTTGCTTACCAGATCGTCGATTCCGATTTCTCCGTTTGCGATGTACGGAACCAGATGCGCCTGAACCGTGCTGAGAGCATAACCGCGCTGTTTGGCAATCTCATCGAGTTTTAACCCCTGTTTAAACAGCAGGTAGGTTTGTTCTTTTGAACTTACTTTTTTTTCTTTTGTGTCCGGGTCGGGTTTTTCTTTTTTGGATTTCTTTTCCTTTTTTGTTGAAAGCGCAGACATATTGGTTTCGAGCCCATGCTCACGCATGTACTCTTTTATGATGCGGAGAAAAATATCACCATAGGCATTGACTTTCGCTTCACCAAAACCAGAAATCTTTAAGAGGTGATCGTGTGTTTGCGGTAAAAAATTCGTCAGCTCCACCAGTGTTTTGTTGTTGGCTACCATGTAGATGGGTTTGTGTTCTTCGTTGCAGATTTCATCCCGCTGCAAAATAAGTTCCCTGTATAATTGCGGATGCGCCACCTCGGCAGAAATTTTTGTGTTTTTTGCATTGGCCAGGAGGTTCATTTTAAATTCCGGGTACTGCAGTTTAAGTTTGTGTTTCACAAAATCAGAGAACACAAACCCGTTTGACAGGGTACCGATGAGGACGTATTTTTGAAAAAAGGCTTCAAATACCGTTTGAAAGAGTGGATTCAATTCACCTGCGGCTTCCTTACTTTCTGTTACCAGGACGCAGTTTTTAAGATCATCGAGAGCCTTTTTAATCTCCACTTCAAAATAAAAGGAAGCTTGTTTTAATCGCGCCTGAAGATTCTGATCTGTCTCAATGTTCACTGCCTGATCAATTAAACCAGCAAGCTGATTTTTAAAGCGATTGGATACGTCGTTCAGTGTCTCGATCTTAGAAAGAAAATTTTCGGCCCACTTCAATCCATCGTTGTTGAGGCGACTTTTATACAGTTGCAGGACGCCCCCAATTTCCTGCCTGTTTTGCAATTGTTCAGTAAAATCAAACAGAGCAATGAGCAAGGACTTAATAAAAGAACGTTGCCCTGAACTAAACATAGAATTCACCTGTTCGTTGTCCTGTTTGGTGGAAGCGAAATTTAAGATGTTGTTATCGTTAAGCAGGCTTTGCCGGTTGATGCGCGAACTAAGGGTGAGTCCACTGAGGCTCCTGCAACGGCTAAGCGCCACGTATACCT
>CAZMHW010000243.1:332-2779 GCA_964566105.1 uncultured Akkermansia sp. | reverse complement strand
CAATAATAAGTTTATCAAATGTGAGGCCCTGACTTTTGTGAATGGTGATGGCCCAGGCCAAACGCAAGGGATATTGCGTAAAGGTTCCCAAAATTTCTTCGTCAATGTGTTTTGTCGCTTTGTCGAGTTTGTAAGATACGTTGGTCCACACTTCCTTCCCTACCTCTATTTCCAGGCGATCTTCTTCACATTTTACTTTTATTTTTTCGTCATCTATGTAAGATACAATTCCAATTTTACCGTTATAATAATTTTTCTCAGTGTTGTTTTTGAGAAACATGACGCGGGTTCCTTTTTTTAAGACCAGGAGTTCGTCGGCCGGATAGTTACGATCGGAAAAGGTGCCGTCGGTTTTTGCCCTGAAGCTAAATTCCTTGCCTGGCAAATCCTTCAGGTTTCGCGTATTGATCTCATCCGCTTTTTTGTTATGCGTGGTAAGGGTTATGTTGTTGAGATAGTCTTCTCGTGTAAGGTTGGCCTTGTAATGAGAATTAAGAAGATCCAGGCCTTCCAGATCAAGATTGTTGTTTCGTACCTTATTTAAAAGTCCAATAAAGGTTTGTTCGCTTTGACGGTAAATCTTATCCAGTTCGATGTACACCGGTGGATTGTTGCGCATAACCAGGCTGTCAAAAAAATACGGGCTGCGGTAAACTTCGCCCAGTAATTTCCATTCTTCAGGTTGCACTACCGGAGGAAGCTGATACATATCGCCGATCAACAGAATTTGTACTCCGCCAAAAGGGAGGTGCCATTTTTTCCGCGCCTGGCGAAGGGTGAGATCGATCTGGTCCAGAAGGTCGGCCCTCACCATACTTATTTCATCAATGACGAGTAGTTCCAGGTTTCTGAAAATAGCCAGTCGTTGGGAATTGTATTTCAGCGTGGGCAAATTTTTGGATGTATCCGTGCCCCCATCACCCTTTATTACCGGTAAAAAAGGAGTAAAGGGAAATTGAAAAAAAGAATGAATGGTGGAGCCACCGGCGTTAATAGCCGCGACACCAGTTGGTGCCACAATGGAAATTTGTTTGAAGGTGTTTTCACGGATGTATTTCAGTAAGGTGGTTTTACCTGTTCCGGCTTTACCAGTAAGAAAAATCAACTGGTTGGTGCGGTTCACAAAATTTAAAACCTGTTCAAACTGGGGACTAATTTCAATAGAGCTCATTAGGGCAAAGTAAAACAAAAAAAATCTAAATGTGATTTGAAAAAAATAACTTTGTGTAACTTCGATGAAGACTAAAAATTTAGTGTTGCTTTTAAGGAATAACTATGGTAAAATACGAAATATACTGCGGGGGTGAGTTTATCACTACAGATCAGGAACTGGTCGTAACAAACAAATACACACAAGACGTCTTTGCGAAAACATACCTGGCAGATGAAGCTGTTTTGAATACAGCTATTCTTGCCGCGGAACAAGCGAAATCAGAATGTCGGAATTTAAGTTCAGCAGAAAAATTCAGCGCCTTAAAATTTATTTCAGAGGAGTTAGAGAAAGATAAATTGAAGCTTGCCGAAATTTTATGCATTGAGAGTGCCAAACCCTTACGTTATGCCATTGGCGAAATAGAACGCGCAGCGCAAACATTTTTAATCGCGGCCGAAGAATGCAAACGATTGCCGAAAGAATACATGAGTCTGGACTGGACCACCAACGGTAAAAACAAAGAAGGGATTATCAAGTACTTTCCTGTTGGCATTGTTGGCGGCATTGCTCCCTTTAATTTTCCGATGAACCTGGCAGTTCATAAGCTGGCGCCAGCGATCGCGGCGGGCTGTCCCATTATTTTAAAACCAGCCTCCTCCACTCCCTTGTCGACACTGGAACTAGCTAAAATTATTTCAAAAACCCACTTGCCAAAAGGATCGGTTTCCATTCTCCCGATGAGCAGAACCATTGGGAACTTGCTCGTAACGGATGAGCGGATTAACTTACTCAGCTTTACCGGATCGCCCCCAATTGGCTGGGATTTAAAAAAACAAAGTGGCAAAAAGAAAGTGGTTCTGGAGTTAGGAGGAAACGCGGGAGTTATCATTTCGAAAAATACAGACGTGAATGCTATTATTGATAAGTGCATGGCAGGTGCCTTTGCCTATAGCGGGCAAATCTGTATCCACGCGCAACGCTTTGTTGTGCACAGTGCTGTATTTGTGGAATTTGTAAAACATATGCAGGAAAAAACGCAACAATTAATTCAGGGAGACCCACTCCACAAGGAAACTCAATTGTCGGTGATGATAGATGAAGACAATGCCAAACGTGTGGAGACATGGGTGAATGAAGCGGTAAACGCCGGAGCAAAACTGATCTGCGGCGGGAAAAGAGTAGGTAGTTTTTACGAGGCCACCATTCTAACGAACACAAATTCGAGTATGAAGGTACATTCGGAAGAAGTTTTTGGTCCGGTCATCTCGATCATCAGGACCCATACCGTTGATGA
>CAZMHW010000243.1:0-322 GCA_964566105.1 uncultured Akkermansia sp. | reverse complement strand
AAATGACAGCAAGTTCGGTTTACAATGCGGAATTTTCTCCGATTCGGTAGCGGAACTCGATTACGTTTTTAATCATGCGGACGTGGGCGGTGTGATACACAACGACGTTCCCACACTGAGATTTGATCAGATGCCTTACGGTGGTGTAAAGGACAGTGGCCTGGGAAGAGAGGGTGTAGCTTATGCGATCAAAGACATGATGGAAGCAAAAGTTTTAGTTAAATAATATTGTTTATATGCCGGAAATTATTATTTTTATCTAAATCAAAGTATTTGTTAACACTTTAAATCCCAGTCTATGAAAAACATTTACAAAGATCTC
>CAZMHW010000242.1:0-6057 GCA_964566105.1 uncultured Akkermansia sp. | reverse complement strand
GTGTGGCAATCTGCCTTCTAAAAATAAAAAGAATAGCCAGGTAAGGCACTGCCATCAGGTAAAGAATGCCTGAATTAAGCCCTCTGGCCAATGATCCGGGATTTGATTTCAAAGAAGTTTCGGCAGCCTGCTTACACATGGAGCATTGGGCCAAAGCATCGTTTTGAGTCACGACAATCAGAAAAATTGTCAAAAAAACAAGTAAATATTTGCTGTTGTTTTTCAGGAGGAATGCGGTACAAAATTACACATTTTACCGGAGTAATAACAAATAAAAAGGGCTGATCAACGTCAGCCCTTTCCAATACATTTGAATTAAGAAGTGAATTATTCTCCTTTAAAATCCGCTTTGCGCTTCTCTAAAAAGGCACTTACTCCTTCTTTAAAGTCTTTTGTCCCGAAAGACTTACCAAATTCTTCGATTTCCACTTCGTATCCGTTCAGATTATTGTTGTAACCTGCGTTAATTACTTTTATAGCTGTTTTAATCGCTGTCGGACTTTTGGTAGCGATCTTGCTCGTAATCTCAAAACATTTGTTCAGTAATTCTTCCTGAGTTGTTACATAATTGGCAAGACCCCATTTGTAGGCATCCTGTGCATTGATCATGTCCGCAGTCACAATCATTTCAAACGCTTTGCCTTTACCAAGCAACTGCGCCAAACGTTGTGTTCCACCATACCCCGGAATAAGACCAAGGCTCACTTCGGGTAAGCCCATTTTTGCATTTTCACTTACCACTCTGATATGACAGGCCATGGCCAGTTCCAATCCTCCACCTAATGCAAAACCATTAACTGCAGCAATAATTGGTTTGCTGAAATTTTCAATAAAATTAAAGATCTTGAAGTGCCCGATCGAACTGAGTTGTTTACCTTCAGAAACACTAAAGTTAGCGAACTCCGCAATGTCAGCACCTGCCACAAAAGCTTTCTGACCAGATCCGGTTAATATAATCGCACGGATCTCATCCTGATTTTCAGCCTCTACAAGCGTCTCGTGCAGTTCCTCAATTGTTTGTTTGTTCAACGCGTTTAATTTATCAGGTCTGTTAATCGTAATTACCAGAACACTGTTCTTTATTTCACACGCTATGTACTCGCTAGTTGCCACCATTCATTTATTTTTTTAAAACTGGACAAATATAGAGTAATTGAGCCTAAAAAAAAGGGAAATTATAAACAGGTGGTGGAAAAGTTTTTTACCTCATTTATGCGTATTTACTGGCATATCTGAGTGTTTATTTCCCGAAAATGGAATGGTTTTGGAAACCGCTTTGACTTTATACTTCTGATTCGTTCAGATGATCTGCCAGATATTTTGCCATGCTGAAACAGGATTGCAACAGGTATCCACCTGTAGGAGCGTCGTAATCAAGCATTTCGCCTATCACAAAACAATGTGGCAGTTTTTTAAGTTGAAAATTTTTGTCTATTTCACTCAATGAAATCCCGCCCGTTGTAGAAATAGCGTCCTCTATCGGAGCGGTAGCAACAATTTTTAACTTAAATTGTTTGATCCCTTCAACTAAAGCAGCTGCGTCTAAAAACTCCTCTTTAGAAAGAAAACTCTTTAACAAGGCGACATGCACCTCACTTAAGTTCAGTTCAGTTTTTAAATAGTCTGTCAGGTTGAGTCTGGGAGTCCTTAATTCCAGTTTTTTTAGGATGTGTTCTCTGGAAAGATTGGGTTTAAAATCAATGAAGATCTCTGCTGTCTTTACTTCGTCCAGTTGTTTTCTGATTTCAGGGCTCAAGGGATAAATCCCGCTCCCTTCAAGGCCAAAGCGTGTAATCACTATTTCGCCAAGGTGCGTCTTGTTTGCACAGCGGGTAGAAATGTTTTTCAAAACTTTTCCTTCGGTCTTTGAAATAAATGCCGAAGGCCAGTGCACTTTAAAAGCACAATTGCTTGCACGAAAAGGAAGAATAGTAATTTTCTTTTCCGAAAAAAAAACAGTCCAATCGCCTGCACTGCCTGTTACCGGCCAACTGGCTCCTCCCAGGCAAAACACGGTGTAGTCGCTTGTTATTTTTTTTACTTCGTTTCCGACTTCAAAAAGAAGGTCGTTCTTCTCTGAAAATCCTTTCCAACAGTGCTTTGTATGAATAAGAACCTTTTTCTTTTTTACCCTGTCAAGAATAATGTTAAAGACCTCGATGGGTTTCATTTCTTTCCTTGGAAAGACCCGTCCGCTGCTTCCAACAAAGGTTTCAATTCCTATTTCCTTTAACCACAGCATGAGGTGTTTGTTAGAGAAATGCGCAAATGCTTCCTGCAAAAAGGAATAAGGTGTGTACCTGCCAAGAAAATTTACTTCGTTTTCGGAATGCGTAAGGTTTAGTCCCCCCTCACCTGCCACTAAAAATTTACGGCCCAGCGCCGCGTTTTTTTCGTAAATGTTTACGTCAAACTTTTCCGGATCGAGTTCGCAGGCCAAAAGCAGGGCGCTGGCTCCTCCGCCGACTATGGAAATCTCTTTTTTCAAAAAGACTGGCTTATTTTTTCGATTACCAGATCAATGCTTTTAAACATCTGACTGAAAAACTGGTAACGTTGTTTTTCCCCTACCCCACTGATGAGCGTGCTTTTTTTCTCAAGGTTACGCATCCAGTGCTCCGTTTCCTCGCAGAATTCAGGATTATTGGTGGTCAGGGAATTAATGGTGTTAAAGGAAATGTAGGAATAACGTGCTTCGCCCATGATCGCATAAATACAATTGGTACCCAGAACCACATCGCTGCTGTACAAAGAATAAGTGTCGTTTTTATCGCTGATATTTTTTCTTCCCGTTTCGGCATTTCTGTGCACCATTTCAATCATCTTTTTATATTCTGCCAAAAGTTCCAGTGAAGTTTCCTTGTTCAGAATTCCACTGTCGAAATAAAATTGAATTTGCCTTAAGCCGGTGTTGACGGTCTCATCCGTCCACACTTCTACACTCGGTATGGCCAGATATTCGTGAAACGCACTGTGAGCCATATTTACCAGTGCTTCCGGAACAAAGCCGTAACTGAATTTTACCTGCTGATAATCGCTGATGTTTAAAACACTGCGTTGCCAGTAAAACAATTTGAATTCGGTTAATTTCTTCGAATAAAAAGAATAGAACATGGGAATTTCCTCCGCCACATAATAGATTTTTTTATTCTCGAATTTACTGATGGTTTTTAAGTGATTCGTGAGCCGCGTGAGGTAGGATTCAAAATTGGTCACACTATCTGTGAGCTTGGTATAAGCAAAGGTTACAGTATCGGCCTGGTTGCTAAACACCTCATCAATACTAATTGCATATTTTTTGGAGATCTTGAAGATCTCGTCAATGGTCAGCTCTGTTTCTCCTCTGATCCTGCGGTAAGCGCTATCTATACTAACAT
Source organism: uncultured Akkermansia sp. (assembly GCA_964566105.1). Lineage (GTDB taxonomy): Bacteria > Bacteroidota > Bacteroidia > B-17B0 > Aurantibacillaceae > Aurantibacillus. Next base: position 2,680 of record CAZMHW010000242.1, on the reverse strand, counting down.
CCAGCAGGTCCGCGATTTCCTCCGCCATGCCAATTCCGGGTGGTAGCACCTGCTTAAAGCGACTGATAAAATGATTCTGGATTTGCGGTTCTGATTTACCTGTTTTTCCCGCTTTTTTGCCCGCCATAATGTGTTAAGTAATTGCTCATAAAGATATCCATTTTAGTAAAATATGCAAATACAAAGTACTACAGCGGCCTTAGGTCGCCGCAAAGCAATATTGGATAAACCGCGCCAAACCCTTAACTTTAAAGTCTTGAAAATTACCATGCAACACATTAAAAATTATATTAACGGCGCCCTGATGGAGCCTGTTTCAAAAACCTACCTCGACAACTATAATCCTTCCACCGGCAAAGTATATTCGTACATTCCCGATAGTGATGAAAAGGACGTAGAGCTGGCTTATGCCGCCGCCAAAGCAGCATTTAAAGAATGGAGCGTAACCCCTAAGGACAAACGCTCACAGTACCTTTTAAAAATTGCAGCGCTGATTGAAAAAAATCTGGATAAGCTGGCTATTGCCGAAAGTGTTGATAATGGTAAGCCCGTTAAACTTGCAAAGTCTGTCGACATTCCGCGTGCGGCGGCCAATTTTCATTTTTACGGCACAGGGATCCTTCACTATGCCTCACACGCTCACAGCATGGAGGAAAGTGCGATCAATTACACACTGCGTCAACCCGTAGGCGTAGCAGGTTGTATCTCTCCCTGGAATTTACCTTTGTATTTATTCAGCTGGAAAATAGCTCCGGCACTCGCAGCCGGTTGTACCGTTGTAGCAAAACCTTCGGAAGTGACGCCCATGACAGCTTACCTTCTGTCGGAAATTTGCATTGAAGCCGGTTTGCCTCCGGGTGTGTTGAACATCGTTCATGGTTTGGGTGGTAAAGTTGGTAATGCCATTGTGAGTCACAAGGATATTCCCCTTATTTCTTTTACCGGTGGTACTGTAACCGGTAAACACATCGCCTCTGTAGCTGCACCCATGTTTAAAAAATTATCGCTGGAACTGGGTGGTAAAAACCCCAATATCATTTTCGCGGATTGCGATTACGATAAAATGCTGGCTACTACGCTCAATTCCTCCTTCTCTAATCAGGGACAAATTTGTTTGTGCGGATCACGCATCTTTGTTGAGCGGAAAATTTATGAAAAATTCAAAGCTGATTTTGTAGCTAAAACAAAAGCGATGATTGTTGGAAATCCTGCGGATGAAAAAACCCGTATTGGCGCCATTGTATCAAAAATGCACCAGGAAAAAGTACTCAGTTACATTGAACTGGCCAAAACAGAGGGGGGAACAGTTTTATGCGGCGGCAAAAAATTTACCGCGCCAGGAGAGCTTTCTGAAGGATATTACATTGAACCCACCATTATAGAAGGTTTAAAATACGATTGCCGCACTAACCAGGAAGAAATTTTCGGACCGGTGGTAACCATTACTCCGTTTGATACGGAGGAAGAAGCCCTGATGATGGCCAACTCCACCATTTATGGTTTAGCGAGCGTGGTGTGGACACAAGACCTTACCCGCGCACATCGCCTGGCCAATAACATTCACGCGGGTATTGTGTGGATCAACTGCTGGTTGTTGCGTGATCTGAGAACTCCTTTTGGCGGTGTAAAAGCCAGTGGTGTTGGCAGAGAAGGCGGTTTTGAAGCGCTTGACTTTTTTACGGAGCCCAAAAACGTCTGCATTAAATTGTAGAAGGGCTTACAGAAAATTTTCATAAATTTAGTAAGCAAAAAATTCAATTGTTTTCTGCTGCATTTGGCCAACTACTACGAAATATTAGGTGTATCGAGCAATGCCGGAATTTTAGAGATAAAAGCGGCCTTCCGTCAGTTGGCTAAAATGTACCATCCCGACCTTAATCCCGAGGGCATAGAGCATTTTAATAAGATTTTAAGAGCCTATGAAACCTTGTCAGATCCAGCGCTAAAGTCCACTTACGACTACAAACTGCAGTACCAGCAAGCACAAACAGAAACCCAGTCGCAGCAACGCACCGCTACAAAAAACTGGAAATTTGACGAGCGTGAGTTAAAACGCCGGCAGTATTACAACGACTACATTAAAAAATACGCGAAAGAAAGTCCGCGGACAGTAAATGATCCCGAGATTAAAAGTTCTTACAATGAATTTAAATACATTTTATTTGCCACCCCATTGGCCGTTCTTATTTTTCTCTTGATCATGAATCTGGCGAGTCGTGATAAGTCGGAATTACAGCAAACCTTGCCTGCAAACCCGATAAACATGTCGCCACAACCAAAAACAACTTCCGATCTCAAAATGGGAGACGTGCCCTACAGGGATATTTTTGGTGCAGGGAAGTTTGATCCGAATTCGAAAGAAAAAATACGCATCCACAATCTTACCGGCCTTGACGTGGTGGTTTGTTTGTTTTCAGGGAAAGACTTCGTGCGTAGTTTGTTTATTGAAAATAAGCTCTCAGCGGACATTATGCAGTTACCGAAAGAAGCTCTACTCATTCATTATTATTCCGGCAATTATTTCGATCTTTCCCGGCCACTCGAAAAAGCAAAGATCAAAGGATCGTTTACAAATGAACATGGGTTTTTTAAAAGCCTCACTGCCCAAAAAATTGATGCTTTAAGTGAAGTGAATCTTTTACCCGGCAATAGCAAGGACTTTGTACAAACAGATGAATTT
>CAZMHW010000241.1:0-6073 GCA_964566105.1 uncultured Akkermansia sp. | reverse complement strand
CTCAGCTTCTGCTTTAGCCCGCGCTTCTGCTTCTGCCTTTGCTTTGGCTTCAGCTTCCGCCTTCGCCTTGGCGGCTGCTTCTTCGGCTGCTTTTTTTGCTGCAGCTTCCTCTGCTTGTTTCTTCGCAAGGGCTTCTGCCTCTGCTTTAGCTTTGGCTTCGGCCTCTGCCTTGGCTTTTGCCTCTGCTTCCGCCTTAGCCTTAGCAGCAGCTTCTTCGGCTGCCTTTTTTGCCGCAGCTTCTTCCGCTTGCTTTTTAGCCAGTGCCTCGGCTTCTGCCTTGGCCTTAGCATCCGCTTCCGCTTTAGCTTTGGCCGCTGCTTCTTCCGCCGCTTTTTTTGCTTTGGCGTCTGCTTCCGCCTTTGCTTTGGCTTCAGCATCGGCTTTGGCTTTTGCGTCTGCCTCCGCTTTTAATTTATTAATAGCCGCAATCTGCGACTGGGGATAGGTTTCTTTTGGTTTAACTTTTAGAGCTTCCTGATAATTGGTAATTGCTCCCGGCCAATCCTTAGCGGCAAACAACTTATCGCCTTCTTTTACCAAGGCGGTATAATTGTTCTCCTTCTCCTTTTCTTTGTTCTTAACCTGTTTTTCCGCTTCTTTTACTGTTTCAAGAGCGTCTAACATCTGGTTCAAATACCCTTTATCGTACTCAAAATTTTCTTTGGTAGGATTATACACGTATTTTATAAGCGGCTGATTAAGAAGAGAATAGTCTACCCCTTCTACCTTTTTAAATAAAGTGATCCGTGCTCCAATCGGGGTGAATTTCAAGAGCGCACGTTCCGGAGTAACTCCCATGGTGTTAATGGTAAAACGTTTCGAAACGTACCCGTCTTTGGACACTACTACGGAAAAATCACCCCCCAATGGCACTTGAAAACTGTATTTGCCCGTCGGATCTGTCATGGCCGTAGCAACTACTTTTGCTCCCTGGGTTACCTTCAGGGCCACCCCACTAAGGTCACTGTTTTCGTCGGAAACATCACCCTGAACCTCTACCTGAACATCTTGAGCGAAAAAAGAAAAATAACTGAAGAATAAAAGACTGAAAAAAAATACCCTCTTGAAGCTAAAAAACATATGTATATATTGTAATTCTCAAATTAGGAAATAAATTTACAAAAAAAATCCAATCTTAAACCTTCTTTTTATTATGACAGCCTTTAAAGATTTCAACTTTAGTTATTGGGAAGTAAAGGCCTACTTTAATCGGTTTGATCTCATTGTTATTGGCAGTGGTATTGTTGGTTTAAGTACAGCCATCTCTTTTAAATTACGCAATAAAAAGGCAAAAATACTCATCCTGGAAAGGGGGCTTTTTGCAGACGGGGCGAGTTCAAAAAATGCAGGTTTTGCTTGTTTTGGCAGTGCGGGAGAACTATTGGATGATCTGTCAAAAATGCCGGAAAATGAGGTGTGGGACACGGTAAAAATGAGATGGGAAGGGCTGCAGATTTTAAGAAGCAGACTAAAGGACAGGAATCTGGATTTCAGGCCCTATGGTGGTTACGAACTTTTTAAAAAAAACGGTGATTTCGAGGAGTGTTCAGACAAATTACCTTATTTGAACCGACAAATTAAAAATTTACTGAATTTAAAAGAATGTTACGTAAAAAAAACTCCCGAAACTCACCGGTTCAGATCTATCAAAGGACTTATCTTTAACGCCTATGAGGGGCAAATTGATACCTCCCTGATGATGAAAAACTTAATCACACTTGCCCACAAAAACAACATTCAACTCCTGAATAATGTAACTGCCAAAAACATACGGGATAATTCTGACCTGGTTGAAATTGAATGTGACTGTGGGATTTTTAAGGCTTCAAAAGTCGTCATCGCTACAAATGGCTTCGCTGCGTCACTCTTAAACATTAAAAATGTGAAACCTGCAAGAGCCCAGGTTCTTATTACTAAACCCATTAAAAACCTTAAACTAAAAGGTACTTTTCATTATCAGCAAGGTTATTATTACTTCAGAAATATTGACAACAGAATTCTCTTAGGTGGAGGAAGAAACCTGGATTTTAAAACGGAAACGACCATGATTCAGGGTTTAAACACTACTATTCAGGAGAAGCTTGATATTATGCTAAAAGAAATAATCCTTCCGGAAACGCCTTTTGAAATAGAACAACGCTGGAGTGGTATTATGGGCGTTGGCAGCGAAAAGAAGCCCATCATTAAAAAGGTGAGTAAAAATGTATTAGCCGCCGTGCGCATGGGCGGCATGGGTGTTGCCATAGGGTCTTTGGTGGGAGAAAAAGCAGCAAATACCATTTAGTGACCACCGCTTTCTTCCTTCAGAGATCTCAACGCAAGGGTAAATGAGTAAACACTACTAAATTCAAGTTATTCGGAGTACTCAAAAATTAATTAAATCTCTTAATTAGTTAAGGAATGTTAATCCTATTACTACGTAAACCTCAAATTGTGCACACATTGTGCTTCCGATCGCCCGACATCTTGCCAATAAAATCATGTTTAAGAAATTTGCAGTAAAAAAAGCCTCATTCGTCTAAATTGGATAACTTGTTAAAAACCTTTTAGGATTTAGCTCGTAAACGAAGCCAGTTACTTTCAGCAAAAAATATTGAACTTACTTTAAGGGTATAACGGTAATTTTGCTAAATTTAAACACGGATTTAAACACATTTGTTAAATTCAGGTTTAGGTTAAAAACCAGAAAGTAATTTTAGTTATGTTTTAGATTTAGTTTTAGATGTAATTAAAGTTGGAAGTGATGAAATAAACCTGCAATGAATTGAAATTGAAACATGAGAGCAAAAATTTACTTACTTTTTATTTTATCTGTCTTTTATTCTGAATTTGGTTTTTCACAAGTAAAAAAACCGAACCTGAGTGTTAACGATACTGCTTTTTTTAATTATGCTTATTGGAATGGTGTGGCCGACAAAAAACACTTTACAACCTCTGAACGTGCGGAGTGGATTGAAGGTCAAAGAAAGATATTCCTTGAAGAACAGTCGCACAAACATGTAGATCCAAAAGATTTTGTGTGGGTGACAGAAGAAGCTTCCTCACAAAAAGGTTATGGATCAAACACCACAAATGCTGGTCCTTGTACAAATATTGACTTTGAAACGGGAACTTTTGCAGGATGGACAAGAAGTACAGGTTACAATCCCCTCACAAACGCAACGGGGTGTTGCCCAAGTCCAAATGGTGATCAAACCATTGTTACCGGGGCAGGACTTGATCCTTTCGGAGGCTTCCCAATCGTATATCCGGGAGGCGGAAGTTTTTCACTCAGATTGGGTAGTACAGCAACTGGTGGTATCGCCGACAGGATTTCCCAGACTTTTTTTGTAACCCCTGCCAACGCCAATTTTACGTACAGGTACGCGGTAGTTTTAAATGACCCTAATCACGCCCTTTCCCAACAGCCTTATTTTACCAGTGAAATTATAGATACTTTAGGTAACCCAATTGTTTGTACCACCTACTCTGTAGCCGCAGGTGGCGGGATACCCGGTTTTACCACCTCTGCAACTTCCGCGAATGGAGGAGCTGTAAGATGTAAAGACTGGACGAATGTTGCTGTGGACCTTTCCCCTAACGTTGGTCAGAACGTTACCATTCGCTTTACCGTTTATGACTGCGGACCTTCTGGACACTTCGCTTACGCTTATCTGGATGGACTTTGTACTAACTTCGCCACTTCGGTGGCGGACACAACATGTCCCAATGTACCCATTACTATGTGCGCTCCGGCTGGGTTTTCTACAACAACCTGGAATGGGCCCGGGGTGGTAAGTAACACCAATCAATGCATTAGCGCCGTAATTCCGGGAACGTATACGTGTACAACACTCCTCGTTCCTGGCTGTCCTGGTCCGACTTTCACACACACATTAACAACTTTACCCCCACCATTGGTATCTTTTACCGCTGCAAGTGCCGGAGTCTGTGCCACCCAGTATAGCTTCAACGCAACTATCGGTATCACCTCAGGCTCAATTGTATCACATCAATGGTCATTTGGGGATGGAGCAACCGCAGTGGGGCTAAATCAAGTTCATAACTACGCTGCGCCGGGAACATATCCCGTTAAGCTAAAAGCCATCTCCAGCAGAGGTTGTATGGATTCCGTAGTAAACTTTGTTACCATTTTCCCTTCTCCTACTCTCGTCTTTAGCCCACCTTCCAATTGTATAAACACCATCATTCAATTTACCAACACTTCCAGCATCAGCGTGGGAAGTATTGCTTCCTATACCTGGAATTTTTTCGGAAATGGTCCGAATACCAATGTGGTTAACCCAACTAATACCTACAGTACCAGTGGTACTTTTTCCATTACTCTTTCGGCAACCAGCAATCAGGGATGTGTATCTTCCCTCACACAAACACTTGGTATCTTTCCTCCACCTATTCTGAGTTTTAGCGCAACTCCTTTGTGTGACATAAACGGAACTTCCTTTTCGCCGGCTACCTCCACAGCAATTGCTTCGGGGAGTCTTGCATCCTACTTCTGGGATTTTGGGGACGGAGGTACCTCTACCCTGGCAAATCCAACGCACGTGTACCTCGCTCCGGGGGCTTACACGGTGAATTTCTCGGCAGTTAGTAATCACAATTGTCCCGCAACTACAAGTAACTCTTTTATCATTTCTCCCTCACCTCTGGTGTCGTTTAATACCACCTCTGTAAATGCGTGTACACCAAATTTTACCTTCGCTAATACTTCCAGTATTTCTGCCGGACCAATTACTTACACCTGGAGCTTTGGCGGAACCAACACTACAACAGCCACCAGCCCAACCTATGTTTTCCCGAGTATTGGAAATTACACAGTTAAGTTAATAGGTGTTTCCAACCTGGGATGTGGAGATACAGCTACCCAGTTTATTTCGGTTTATCCTTACCCGGTAATCACATTCAGTGTGCCTGCTTCGTGCGAAAACGCGGTGTTTAGTGTAACCACCTCCGCTGTAAGTGGCAGTGTTACCAGTTACAACTGGGACTTCGGCGACCCGGCCTCCGGCGCGGCCAACACATCCACACTCCAAAATCCAACGCACTATTATTCGTCTACCAATAACTATAACATTACGTTGAATCTGATCAGTAACTTAAACTGTCCTTCAACAACCATAACGCCCATAACGGTCTTTCCAAACCCCGTCTCTGCCTTTACTTTTAGTAGCCTCAGCAACTGTTCGCTACCGTACACGTACACCAACAGTTCAACAACCTCTACAATCGGAGGGAGTACCATAGCCTCAAGCTTATGGAATTTTGGTGGCGCCTCCACCAGTACCCTGTTTAGTCCCGGTACCGTCAGTTTTCCAGGAAACGGCACCTATTCTGTAAGTCTGATTACCATTACCAATCACAATTGCAGTGATACAACAAGTGCAACAATTCAGGTGCATCCATTTCCGCAACTGAACTTCTCAGTGGCGCCTTCCTGTTTGAGTTCACCGGCCACCTTTACAACGTCCAGCTTCATTTCACCGGTTCCTTCTGCGAGCGCGAGCGTTTCTTCCTATACCTGGGCTTATGGTGACAACACGTTTACCAACTCCATAAATCCACCACCACATACCTATACTGCAAGCGGTATTTACACTTTGTTCCTGGGTGGAACAAGTGATATGGGATGTGTTGGTTCTGCTACAAAAACCTTACAGATTTATCCTTCACCCGTCGTCGATTTTACAACAAGCAGCAACATGTGCTTTGGAAACGTGACCACATTTACCAGTGCTCCGTCTATCAGTTCGGGTACACTGTTTGCTTACAACTGGAATTTTGGGGATGGCGGCTTTGGATCCAATCCGATTACCACTCACTCGTATGCCGCGGCAGGAAATTATCCTGTAACCTACTCGGTGACCTCGAATAATGAGTGTATGACCATTGTTACCAAAACGGTGGTAGTGCATCCATTACCGGTAGTATCGTATACAAGCAACGGAGGTTGTTTAAATACACAAAGTAATTTTGCCGGAACCGCAAGTATTTCGGTTGGTTCGGTAAACAGCTACAGCTGGAATTTTGGTGACGGAGGCGGATCTCCTAATCAGGTTCAGGCGCATACTTATAC
>CAZMHW010000240.1:0-6073 GCA_964566105.1 uncultured Akkermansia sp. | reverse complement strand
GCGCTTTCATAGGTTCCACCAAATTGACCAAGAATAGTATAGCCGCTTTTGTTAGCGAACTCATCACATTCCCTTGCTTGCGTATCAAGGCTATAACCCTCTTCCTGTTCTTTCCCTGATACACGCGTGTAAATAACGCAGTTATTTCCTTTACCAAGTATTTTTTTGCTGCCCTTGGCAAACTGATCGAAGATGGTGATTTCTTCCAATTCATCGATGTGAGTATTTTTGACTGGATTTTTGATCTTGTTTTCCTTCATATGATTTTTGTTTTTAATTGTTACGCTGCTTCTTTATACTCTGACAAATTAATAAGCTTTGATTCTTCATTTTGTTTTTCCTGCTCTTGACCGATGTCAATAAGAATGCGGCAGAACACTCTAAGATTGTCCATCAGCTTTCTTAATTCGTCATCCGCAATTGATTTATTTCTTAGTAATTCTCTTGCTCTTTCGAGTGTTACCTCCTTTTGATTTTCCTTGTTTTTTAATTCGATTACTTTCATTTATTCCTCCTAATCCCTTGCTATTATTGGTATTCAACGTATCTAACATAATCCATACTTTCCACATAAAAAAGCTCCCGTGTTGGCCGCCACGTTCCCGCAACACACGCTCAGGCATTTTGCTTTAAGGAGCTTTTTATTGAAATGGGCAGACTTCCCTACTCATTCTGATCCTTATAATCATCTACCAGCTCACTCAATTCAAATACTGTGGCTCTATCCTCCTTATCATATTCAACGGTGATCAAAATTTCTCCTTGTTCGTTAACTCCGGTTATCGAATTGTTTAATTCATTATTGCTTAATACCTCTGCAAATTCTGCAATCAGGTCAGTTGGGATTTCAAATTCTTTTGTTCTCATTTATTTTTTTATTTATTGTTTGATTTTTTATTTTGTTCAGATTAATTTGCCATTGTTTTAAAGCTGGCTTTTGGTTTTGGAGGTGATTTGTTTCGCATGATTTTTTCTCTTCTTTAAATTGTAGTTGATTGTATGTTCTTCTGGGCGCTATAGTTCTCAATTCACAACGCATCACGAGCAATTCAATTTTAAGTGATTTGCCAAGTGTCAAGTGAAACTCATCCATGTTTTCGGCAGCCATATAAATGCTCTTTAATTTGTTTCTCAGCTCTTTGATTTTATTTGTATAAGGATAGGAATTGGGTAACAGTTGAAAATTTGATGAACGGATGATTAGTGTAAACGCATTTGTGATCTCGGCCAGATCATTTAGCAAAATCGTTTTCCTTTCAGATAGTGTGAGCAGGCATTCTACAAGGCAACGCAAACGGACGTTGATCCAATTCATATTCTTTTCGAGCGTGGGATTTTCCCAAATTAGGTTTCTTAGCAAATATGCATGGTTCCTTTCTTCCAGCAAGTCATCAACCTTACTAATGAATTTACTTGCACGAGGTTTGTATTCCTTCTCATTTTCTATTTTTTGTAGTTCTACTTTTTCTTCTATTTGCTTTATGGGTTCTAACGAAATTATCTTGTCTGTATTAAGTATCGGTTTGGCTCCGGCCATAGCTGTTCCTTTTCGCAGCATATAGGCTTGCTGGCGGCATGACGCATCACAGTAATTTTTGTCTTTGCGCGGGGCGTCAAACTCGGTATTGCAATATTGACAGATATGTTTCATGGTTAGTTGTCCCTCCAATCGCCATCCTCTTCCTCGTACCTGTAATGACGGTAGTCCAGCAGAATGGCTTCAATATTTTCTATCGCTTTTTGATAATACCCTAATCCGTCCGGATAAAGCAAGGTTATTTGAATAACGTTTTTATTTTCATTTATACCGCTGATGCTGGTTTGCATTTCAGTTTCTATAATGATGGAGGCTACGTCCATCATGACGTCTAACGGCACATTGATTTCTTTTTCTTTTATGTTTCTATCTTTTTCCATTAGCGTAAAGAAATAGTATTGCGTTTTGATGAGTTCATATTTACAGGCCTTATTTTTTTGCTGGGCAGGAAATAATCGTCGTCATCATCAGTGTCATCAAGCACATCCTGTTTAGTTTTTCGTGGTTGCTTTAGTTCGTGGATTTCCTCACGTAACTCTTCTATCTGCTCGCTCATAGCTTTGAAACTATCTTGCAAAGGTTTTACCCATAACATGTAGCTCCCGCCCATGCTGCCTAGTGCGCTTAGTATTGGCATTATCCAGGCCGGCATGCCTTCGTCTTTGTTTTCTGTTGATTTGCTTTCTGTTGTCATTTTATCCAGTTTTGATGGTTTGATTTTTAAATCCGAGTACAAAGTTCTGACACCTGTTTTAAGCACCTGCTGAGTTCTAGAGGTATTGACGGTATTGGCCGATATTGGAAGGTATTGGTTGTCATTTGTTCCCGTTTTGATGGTTTGATTTTTTGAAGCCGGGTACAAAGGTCTGACAAGTGTTTTTAGCGTGTACTCTGTTTGGGACATATTGACCCACATTGGGCCAGATTGGCTGACTTTAGGCAACTTTTACCTTGTTTTTCCTTGTCTTCAGAATACCATAAAGCGTCAAAACGTTTTGACGTTTCAGCTGGTAAAAAGTAGTTTATAACTTGCAAATCAGTAGAATAGCTTACACAGCAAAAAGCAATAAGTTTGTAGAAGAATTTAAATAGAAATGAAAAAAGAACAGATACACGAGCTTTTCACTCAATTTGAACACGCTTGTTACGATTATAAGGGAATTGAATGTTGGAGCGCCAGAGAACTTCAGATAATTTTAGGATATTCAAAATGGGATAATTTTTTAAATGTGATTGAGAAGGCGAAGAAAGCTTGTGAAAACGCTGGTGCCGCTATTTCCGATCATTTTGCCGATGTCGGGAAAATGATCGAATTGGCAAAGGGCGCACAAAGAGAAATTGATGATATGGCATTAACCAGGTATGCGTGTTACCTGATTGCTCAAAATGGCGATGCTGCTAAATCGCCCGTAGCGTTCGCGCAAACCTATTTTGCAGTACAAACCCGGAAACAGGAAATTATTGAGCAGCGTTTGCTGGATGTAGCCCGCGTAGTTGCGAGAGAGAAACTTTCCAAATCAGAAAAGAAGTTGTCAGGTATCATTTACGAACGTGGAGTCGATGAACGGGGATTTGCGATGATCCGCAGCAAGGGTGACCAAGCGCTGTTTGGAGGTTTCAGCACAAATGACATGAAACATAAATTAAAAGTGGCAGAATCCAGACCGCTGGCAGACTTCCTACCAACGCTTACCATTAAAGCCAAGGATTTTGCAACTGAGCTAACCAGTCATAATGTAACCGAAAAGGATTTAAAGGGTGAAGGAGCTATTGCCAAAGAGCATGTAGATAACAATATCGCCGTGCGTAAAATGTTACTTGAACGCGGCGTCCGACCTGAGCAACTTCCGGCTTCAGAAGACTTAAAGAAAATACAGCGCAGGCTGGATGGAGATGAAAAAAAAGTTTTGAAAGAAGCGAAGCCTAAAAACCAAAAGAAAAAGTAATATTCCTGATCATTTTGCCGATGTCGGGAAAATGATCCAAATGCCAGACTAATGCTGGTTTTTGCAGTTATTTTCATCACTTATTCTTCTTACAAAAAGATATGGCCGCAATCGTTAAACGTTTTACGCCGTTTTCACATTTCTTAGCTACATCAACCATTTTATTGACGTTATTCAACTTAATACGCCGTTCTATTTGCAAATATTCTTCCCTGGCAAAACCCATACAAAAGCTTAACAAAGCCTAAAACTTCCTCTCATTTTTGCGTTAAAAACTCGATTCTAAAATGAAAAACGAAGCAGAAAACAAAATTCAAATAAAGGCCTACTCTATTAAAGAGCTGGCTTCTGTGTATGAAGTAAGCGAAAAAATAATCAGGCAATGGTTAACGCCTTTTGAATCTGAAATTGGAACAAAAATAGGCTGGTACTATACACCAAAACAGGCTGAAATCATATTTACTAAACTTGGAATTCCCCAAATTATGTATTTAACTTAATTATTGAGCGGTAAATACACACAGACTCTGCCCACTACTTCTTTTTTCATCTCAATTCTGCCCAAAAATTCCACTTCGAGCCAAAGTCGGATTTCAGATTTTTTCTTTATTATTTCTTTGCAGGAATAAATTTGCAATGAGTAATATCAGACACATTTTAAGACTACATTCTCAGAATCAAACACAGTCTGAAATCATAACACAGACGGGCATTGGTCGGAAAACGCTGAAAAAATACATAAGGGATTTTATCAGGAGTGGTTTGAGTTTTTCAGAAATAGATGAATTGAGTGACGAAGACTTAACTGAACTTTTTATTAAGCAGGAGGATGTTCAATTAAGTGAGAAGGTGCAAACATTGCACAAGCTATTCCCATCGATAGACAAAGAACTCAAAAGAAAAGGTGTAACACGCAAGCTATTGTGGGAGGAGTATAAAAGAAAACTCCCAGACGGTGTTTGCAGAAGCCAGTTCAACATGTATTTCTCATTGTGGAAGTCCAGAATCATCCCATCCATGAGAAAAGAACACAAGGCAGGAGATAAATTGTTTATAGATTTTGCTGGTGAAAAACTTTCATTTACCGATAGCCAAACCGGTGAGTCCGTCCCTGTGGAAGTGTTTGTTGCTATACTGGGGGCGAGCCAGCTAACCTTCGTTCAAGCAGTAATGAGTCAAAAGAAGGAAGATTTTATTCCAGCCTGTGAAGATGCCTTACATTATATCGGCGGTGTGCCAGCAGCGATAGTGCCTGATAATCTGAAATCTGCGGTTACGAAGAGTAATAAATACGAGCCTACCATCAATGAAACATTTGCTGATTTTGCAGAACACTACAGCACCACAATACTTCCGGCCAGAGCTTATAAGCCAAAAGATAAAGCTACTGTTGAAGTTGTCATAAGAATCATTTACATGAGCATTTATGCTAAAATAAGAGAGCAAAATTTCTACTCGCTTGAAGACTTAAACAAAGCAATTGCTTTTGTTTTAGAAGAGCATAATAATGGAATTCAAACGGGCAGAGATTTTAGCCGCAGGAGTAAATTCGAGGAGATTGAAAGGAAGGCCTTAGTTCCCCTTCCAATAATGCGATACGAATTCAAAAGGCAAAATTATGGTAGCGTATTTAAACACGGTCACGTGTGTCTAACTGCTGACAAGCATTACTACAGCGTACCCCACCGATTTATTGGTAAAAAGGTTAAGGTAATTTATACAAGGTATAACGTTGAAATTTTTTATGAATATGAAAGAATTGCTTTACACAAGAGAAAATTTTTGAATCCATTTCAATATACAACTGATGTCGAACATTTACTTCCGGCCCACCGGTTTATTAATGAGCTAACCCCGGAAAGATTGCTCTTGCAGGCGGGAGAAATTCATAAGGACGTACAATTATATATTTCAAAAATATTGCACCAACGTAATCATGCCGAGCAGGCAATTAAAATATGTTTGGGAGTTTTAAGTTTTGTCAAAAAAGTTGGAAACGAAAGATTGATCAGCGCCTGCCAGCGCGCATTGGAATTCGGCATTTATAGGTACAGCACAATTAAAAAAATATTGGAGAAAGGATTGGAGAAGCAAGAGCAGGATTTAGCAGAGCCGGAAATTCCTAATCATGAAAATATACGCGGTAGCGGCTATTACAAATAATTAATAACCAATAAACAAAAATAAACATGAACGCAACAACCTTAGACAAAATGCGAAAAATGAGGCTCTTTGGCATGTACAGAGCTTTTAAAACCAGTATTGAATCTGGCAAAACTATTGATTTCACATCTGATGAAATGGTTTCTAGTCTTATAGAGTCAGAATGGGACGATAGGAAAAACCGGGGAATCGAAAGATTGCTTATCAATGCTCGTTTCAGATACAAAGCATCGCTGGAAGATTTAAATTTCGATAATGAAAGGAACATTGACAAAAACCAGATTATGCGCTTTGGGGACTGCGAATTCATCTCAAAAAATGAAAATATCCTAATTACTGGAAGTACCGGTATAGGAAAGAGCTACATCGCTTCGGCTATCGGCCAGCAGGCCTGTTGTCTTGGCCATAAAGTGCTATATCAGAACAC
>CAZMHW010000239.1:0-6077 GCA_964566105.1 uncultured Akkermansia sp. | reverse complement strand
AAGAAGCTCCTTCATTGAACAGGCTCTAAGCCCCGTCTTAATTAAGGCCCGGCCTTTCAGGAATTCGAAAAACAAAAGCTTAGTTTGAGTATTTTCGTTTTAATTGAACCCCAAATTCATTATACCCATCGTGTGTTGTACAGTGTTTACAAAAGTTCTGGCTCAGGACGTGGAACAATCCCTGAAAGACGCCAAAAACACGTTTAAACAAGATCCTGTTTCGGTAAATGGCAGCATTGGCGCCAACACGGTTTTTTATAATGCCCAGGGCATTGCGCCGCGCCGTGATCCTTTTTATTGGGTACTCAATGCCAACCTGAATATTTCACTCTTCAATAAGGTTTCTGTGCCTTTCACCGCAGTGATAACCCAGCAAGATAAAAACTACTCTAACGGTCTCGATAAATTCAGCCAACCCTTTAACCAGTTCGGTATCAGTCCGCGTTACAAATGGCTCACCGTGCATGCGGGTTTTCGCACGGTTGAATTTTCGGAATATACTTTGCCGGGCGCCATGTTTCTGGGTGGTGGTGTAGAAATAAAACCTGAAAAATCTCTTCTCTCGGGAACAGCTATTTTTGGAAGGTTTGTTAAGGCTGTTCCAAAGGGTGGTGTGGATGGCGTGGTGGTGAGTCTGCCTGCCTACGAACGTTGGGGTGGTGGCGCCAAACTTAAAATTGGTACCGATCAAAACTTTGCTGAGCTGATTTTTTTAAAACTTAAAGATAATCTTCATTCTCTTTCCTTTGATACAGCCCTAAACGTTACACCCCACGAAAATCAGATCGTGGCTTTGAGCTCCCATCAAAAACTAACCAAATGGTTTAATGTCCACGGTGATATTGCCTACAGCATGTTTACCAAAAATCTTTACGAAGATGTTCACAAAATCGAACGCTTTACATACATCAATCAAATTTACTCCACGCGTCCTTCCTCCCAATTTAATAAGGCCATAACCGCCGGCATCGATTTTACTCCGGGGAAATACAAACTCGGCTTAAAATACAAACGCATCGATCCTGACTATAAAACCCTGGGTGCTATTTTTTTAACGAACGACATTGAAGAACTCTCATTTAATGCAGCACTAACCGCCCTGAAAAATAAGATCAGTGTAAATGTTGCAACAGGTGTGCAAAGGAACAACCTCGACAAGATACAGCTGGTAACGTCACAACGTGTTATTGGCTCCCTCAATATTTCCTACAACATCAACGATCATTTTAATTTTAGCAGTAATTATTCCAATTTCAGTTCAAACACCCTGCCAGTTAAAGATGTGTTTACCGATTCCATTAAATTTGTTCAGCTCACTCAAAACGGATCTTTGTCCGCTAATTATTCCTTTGGAAAGCGCAAGCTCAAACACACACTTTCAAACACTGCCAATTACCAGGAGTCCGGCGGAAACAAACAGGGTCTCACCACTTTTTTTAATGAGAGCATTTCTTATAACGTCTTGTTTGACGAATTGAATCTCGGTCTCAATGGTTCCTTTTTATACAACCGTTCCACCAATGCGGGTTTTTCCGTAACAGAAGGTTATGGCCCTAATCTGGGCATTCAAAAAGCGCTTTATAAAAACAAAATAAGATTAATGTTGTCAGCGGGTTTCCAGAACTCCTTTTCGGATAAAAAAGCGTTGAACAAAAACAGGACATACAATCTCACCTTCAGTTTTATTCTCGACAAACATCAAACATTAAAGGCTGGTTGTTCTTATCTGGACAAAAAAGCTATTGCGCAAAACGCGCTGCAGTTTTCAGAAATCCGCGGAAGTATCAGTTACGTGTACAATTTTGGATTTAAGTCAAAAAAACTAATTAACTAAATGAGGAGACTTTGTTTCATATATCTGTTTTTTCTCGTTTACTGTTTTGTAACAAAAGGGCAGAACACGGTTATCAGCCGGGTAAGCCCTTCCAATAGCACTGTTGTCAATGTAAAATGGTATTGCCAAACCATAATTAATACAGAAGGGTTTAATGTCTACCGGAGAGAAATCACTTCGAACAACTGGGAAAAATTAAACTCTTCACCGGTTGCCTTTAAGTCGTATAAGCCAGATGCGAATGACTTTAAAAAAGACAAAGAACTCAAAAATTACCTGGATCTGGCGGTGGATCCCAAAAATGTGAAAGACCTTGCCCTTTTGGCTGTACTTATCAAATCTTTTAAAAGTGAAGCTTTTAGCCGCTATTTGGGAATTTGGTTCGATGATGTCTCGGCAGAAAAAAATAAAAGCTACGAATACAAAGTGGTATCACTCCGCAATGCTCAGGAAACAGATCTTGCCTCGTCCGAAAAATTATTTATTGGAAATTACACCTCCATTGCTGCTCCAAAAAACATAAAGTTTAAGCCCGGAAACAAAAAAGTTGCTTTTGTTTGGGAGCCTGAACCTAACAATTATTTCGGTGTGAACATCTATAGAAAAACAGGCGATACAGGTCACTACCAGAAAATCACAAAAGATCCCATTATCCTCTCCAAGACAAAAAATAAACAAGGTGTTGAAACCTATGGAGAAGAATTTTTTGTAGACAGCAAGCTAAAAGCTCATCTCAACTATCAGTACGTGTTTGAAGCGGTAGATTTTTTCGGGGACCCTTCCGTAAAATCAGATCCAGTGGTAGTGGTATTGAGGGATCAGGATGCACCAAAGGCTCCGGACTCCTTACATAGTAAAGTCGACGGAAAAAAAGTTCTGATTAAATGGAAAAAGAAAATCAAAGAGGAGGATTTGTTAGGGTATAACATTTACAGAACCAACAACAACGATACAGATTTTGTAAAACTGAACGTAGATCCTCTTTCGCTAAAAGATTCTGTTTACTCTGAAAAAGTTTCTTTTTTCAGATCTTATATGTACGCCGTGTCTTCTGTCGACCAGGATGGAAACGAATCCATCTCTAATCCTTTTCAGGTAGAGGTGTTTGACAACGAAGCTCCTTCCAAACCAAAAAACCTCATCATCCAATCGGATTCAGGACGACTTACCTTAAGTTGGGACAAAAATCCGGAGGAAGATTTAAAAGGATACCTGGTTTATCGCACCATCAATAAAAATTCAGAGGACACCTATGTAAAACTAACTCCCTCTGCAATTCACGAAAACACCTACACAGACCTGCTTGCAAAAAATATTAAGAATAAATTTTTGTACAAAGTCGTGGCAGTAGACGAAAGCTTAAACAGAAGTCCTTATTCCGATTTTGCCAGTGCACGTATGCCCGATGTAATGCCACCTAACGCTCCCTTTTTAAAAACAATAACAGTAAACGACAAGCAGCAAGTGCTTATTGAATGGTTTCCAAATGCAGAGCCCGATCTGGTGGGCTACAACATTTACCGAAAGAATACGCTCGATAGCGGCTCTATCTTTAAAAAATTAAACACTAAACCTCTGGAACCAAAGGTGTTTCGTTTCACCGACCGATATGTGGAAGAAGGAGTACTCTATGAATATTATCTTCTGGCATTAGACAGCTCGCAGAATCTTTCCAAAGCTTCTAATTCTCTTAAATTCAAACTGAGGATTGAAAAAGAAGAAGACAAGCTGCAGATCTCCGGCTTTAAAGCAAATTATAATACCAAACGCGAACGCGTGGAACTAAAGTGGGATCTCAAAAACGCCGGGCACGCTAAAGGGGCTGTAGTCTACAAACAGAAGCCCGGTGAAACAGTCTTCTCACCCATTACCGGAACACTAGAGGAATCAAATGTAACAGACGCGGACATTCGCAAAGGCGAAAATTATACTTATCAGATCAGGGCTTATGATCAAAGTGGTGACGTTTACAAATCCGACAAAATAACATTAATGATAAAATAACAGATATGAAGAATTATTTTAGATCCATCCAAACGAAAAGAAACATATTCCTGCTTTTCTTTTCCTTTACACTTTTGTCTGCCAGAATAACATTCGCCCAGGTGGGCGTTAACATTCTTACTCCGCACAGTTCAGCAGCTTTGCAAATTGAGTCGCCGGCAGGAACAGTGAAAGGTTTATTAACACCAAGTGTGACTACCGTGCAAAGAATGAGCATGACTACCGGCACGAACGTTGCAGCAGATGGACTTGTGGTTTACGACAAAGACCATCGGATGCATTATTATTATAACGCGGGAATAAATCGCTGGACCTCTTTGAGTCCACTGACTTTGTCCACACCAACCGTTGGTTCCACCAGCTTCCCCTCAGGAGTTATTACTACACCCTCTTCTTCTGCAACCTTTTCCCTTGGCATCAACAAACAAAATCCAAGCCAGGCTCTGGATGTAGCTGGAAACGCAACGGTTTCGGGAAACATCAGCGCCGGTGGGAACGCGTCGGTAACTGGAAACGTAAACATCTCCGGCTCCTTAACTGTTCCGGGTTTCCCTGTAAACGCCTTAGTACCCGCAGGCATTATTGTCATGTGGAGCGGTACAGTTGTTCCTGTTGGCTGGGGACTCTGTGATGGCGGAACTTACAATGGTCTCGTAACTCCTGATCTGAGAGGTAAATTTATTGTGGGAGTCAATAATTTTCCTGGCACCATGAATTTCGCAGGTCAGCATTTGGTCTATGGCATAAGCGGCACAACACCTGCTGTGGCCCCAAATGATGGAACCACAACCAACTACGGAACCATTGGAAATACAGGAGGAGAAACAGGCCATACATTATCACTAGCAGAAATGCCAAACCATATTCACAACGTATCTGGTTCTTTAGGAAACAATAGCACGTTTGGTTTTAATGGTCCGGGAAATGTGTGGATAGGCACAGGTTCGTCCTACAGCGGCGACCCTTCTTCCATGTCACTCAGTATTACCGAAGTTGCAAAAGGTGCCGATCAGATCCATGAAAACCGACCTCCTTACTACGTTCTGGCTTACATTATTAAACTCCCTTAATTTCCGTGTCAAAAAAAATAGTTTACATATTTATTCTACTAAGTGTTTTTGCGAAATCGCAAACCGGTGTTTTCATTAATGGACCTGCCACCTCTTTAAGAGTGGATTCAACAAGTTTTCTGAGTGTACACGGCGATTTCCAGAATCTAAACTGTGACCCTATCAATTACGTGAGGTTTAATGGCACGCTTTATCTTGCAGGCAATCTCATAAATAACGACACCCTTAAATTTACAGCGGCTCCCGGATCTGGCAATGCGAAAAAAGCAAGAATTATTTTTACCAACTCTGCCCTTTACCCCGCTGGTGCAACAGCCACCCTTGGCGGACTGGTGCAACCGCAGTTCTGGGAAGTGGAGTGCGATAAAGGAAACAGTGGATCCCTGACTCTCAATAACAACGTGAAGTGTCTGGATACACTCAATTTCAAAACAGGTCTTTTATATATGAACGGTTATAAATGGACCTTAAAAGATCCTGTTGGAGCGCCCATGGTGATCAATCATCCCTATGTAAAAAATGAAAGAAACGGTTGTCAGTTTGCTGCCATATCTCTTAATGATACAGGCCAGGTGATTTATAAAACGATTTACACGTATTCTGTAGATCTTAATCCCGGAAATATCGGCATTGCCTTCAAAGGTTTGATGAATATTGGTTCACCTTTCACGGTTTACAGAGGTTTTAAACCGCAGGTAAATGCGGCAAAGAGCAGTATTTTAAGATACTTCGACGTTTATTCGCCCGGTCACTCACTGGTAAATACCACAGTAACCACAAACTATGTATACAACGATATGAATTATTTTGCACCCGGTTATTTTAATCTTTCATCACTGGGTTTATACGCTTCTCCCAATACCGATATGAATTGGTCGCCACTTCCTTCATTGGTTCAAAACACACTTGTAAGTCTGAGTGGTCCGGTGTTGAATGGTGCTCTATCTGCAAATCTGAGCGACCTCGCTTTACCAAATATAACACTCGACCCGAAATCGTTTCGTATTACCATCGCTGATCCTAACTGTCCGAACCCTCCTGTATCCGCATTATTACTTGACACGCTTCACATTTGTACCGGTAACACGGTAACTCTCGACGCAGGAAACAACAGTGCCGTACCTAATACTTCTTTGAAATGGGAATGGAATACCACTATCCCCGCTTAT
>CAZMHW010000238.1:0-6101 GCA_964566105.1 uncultured Akkermansia sp. | reverse complement strand
CACTTGGATATAAAGTGGAGGTTGGAAATGTAGAACAAGCCATGGCGGCGATTGAAGAGTTAATCACGGATAAAGTGCGTTACGATCAGCTGGTAACTCAATCGCGCGATTACGTGGTAAAAAACTATGCATGGGAAAAGAATCTCACGCAAATGATAACGATATACGAAGAACTTCTAAATAAAAAGAGATTACATTGATTCTTAAACCCATACATAACGTTGAGGTATTTTGCGAAAAAGCTGAACCTGTTCTTGGTGTTTTTGGTAGCCTCAAGTGGTTGTCGGCATACGGCGACACCCTTAATTTAGTGGGTATTTATAAAGACGAGCATCAGTTAATTGGTGGGTTCTATTATGTTAAAACCAAAAAGTTTGGTTTTACTTTTTTAAAACTTCCTCCGTACACGCCTCATTGCGGACTCTTCTGTATTTCCGATGGCAAGAATATGGCTTCCATCAACAGTTTCCAAAAAGAATTAATGACAGAGGTCTGCTCTTATATTTCCGCTCAGAAAAGCGCGCTAACGGTACTTGCCTTCCCAAGTGCTATAGCAGATATGCAGGTATTTATCTGGAATAAGTACAAGGTGGTTCCAAATTATACCTATAGAATAAACCTGCAGACCTCCCTGGAAGATATTAAAAGTAATTTCGATTCCAAAAACAGGAACGTTATCAATAAAGCGATCAAAGAGGGAATTGAAGTGAGTTTCAATGCCCTTAGCAAAGAGCAATTATTTGATTTCTTCAGCAACTCACTTAGTGTTACAGGCGCCAATGTGTATTCGGAGGAATTGAGATCGGTTTTCTTTAAATTTTCCGACCCTGCCAATTCTTTTTCGCTGGTGGCTAAAAAGGACGATCAACTTTTGGGAGTTGTGTTTTGCGCCTTCGATAAAAAAAACTGTTATTACCTTTTAGGAGGAGTAAACAAAACAGAGGGTATTAACGGCGTAAATA
Organism: uncultured Akkermansia sp.; assembly: GCA_964566105.1. Taxonomy (GTDB): domain Bacteria; phylum Bacteroidota; class Bacteroidia; order B-17B0; family Aurantibacillaceae; genus Aurantibacillus. Next base: position 5,139 of record CAZMHW010000238.1, on the reverse strand, counting down.
ATCTTTTAGTGCTGAAAAGTATTGAAAAAGCAAAAGAAATAGGTTGTGAGGTCTTTGATTTTGAAGGCTCCATGTTAAAAGGGGTAGAGCGTTTCTTCAGAAGTTTTGGCCCTCAACTGGTTCCTTACTACACAGTAAACAAGGCCGTATTACCCCTTGAAATCCTTTTGAAATTTAAAAAAAGAGAATTGTTTTGAGAGTAGAAGAAGTACATATCGGATCTTCCCACGATGCAATGCTTCTGGACTTTGCGCAAAAACATAAATTGTTGTCTTGCACGCTGCGCTATTTTAAATAAAAATGACGAACTCATCGGTTGTTTTCTTTATTACCGGTTCAAAAAACTTTTTTTTAACTGTATCATTACCGCCCCCTTTACGCCAAATATTGATCTTTTTTTTATTAATCCGGCAGAATCGGTAGTTGGTAAAAATTCATTTGTAAAAGAGTTACTGGCAGTGGTGGCAGATTATTTTAACTCCTTACACGCAGACTACGTAAGTCTTAATCTACCCGACCGTATTACCGACACTCAGCCTTTTATCTGGAAGGGGTATCTCTCCAGAAACAGGTATTCTTATCTCATTGACCTTTCCAAATCCAAAGATGAAATCTGGGATGGACTTTCAACTGAAAAAAGAAAAAGTGTAAATAAGGCCATTAAAGATGAACTTCTGATTCAGGAAACAACAGATTACAAATTGGTTCATTCTTTAATTCTTCAGTCCCTTGAACGCAACAGTGTGGCTAAGAATCTGGATGTTTTAGAAAAACTTTTATTTACCTTTTCAAAACCGTCTAATAGTTTCGCTTTTGTGGCCTATCACAAAAATCAACCCATAGGTGTAAGCTATTGTGTGTATAACAGCGAACGATCCATTTATTTATTCGGAGGTTTTGATTCCGCCAACAAACACCATGGCGCAGGAGTTTCCTGCATGTGGCAGAGCATTTTAAAAGCTAAGGAATTGAATTTAAAATACTTTGATTTTGAAGGTTCTATGAATGTGGCCATTGAGCGTTATTTCAGAGAGTTTGGTGGCGAATTGACACCGTATGCCTGTATTGAGAAAATAAAACCTCTGATGAAAACCCTTGTTTCAATAAAGAGAAACAAACCCTATTGATCCATGAAAGCCATCATTTCTCACGACATAGATCACATTACCGTTTGGGAACATCTGTTCCGGGATACCATTATTCCAAAGTACATGGCACGGATGCACATTGAATTATTATCAAATAAAATTTCATTACGGGAATATACATTGCGCTGGTCTGATTTTTTCAAGAACAAATGGCAGAATGTCGATGAACTTATAACGTTTAATAACATTTATCATGTACCTTCTTCCTTTTTTATTGCGGTAAACAAGGGTGTCGGACTCAACTATTCAAACGATCTCGCGCTTCTCTGGATTGATCAGATGAAACACCGGGGGTGTGAGATTAGTCTGCATGGAATAGCGTATGACGACGAGCCTGCCATGAAGGCCGAGTTTGACTTGTTTAAAGAACTCACGCAGAAACAAAGTTTTGGTATCCGGATGCATTATGTGAGAAATACCAACAAAACTTACGAGTTACTCTCTCAAACAGGCTACGCGTTTGATAGCACCGAACATGCGTTTCGGAATCCCTACAAAATAGGGGAGATGTGGGAGTTTCCTTTTCAGATCATGGATGGATGGATCATTGAAAATTATAAAAAATGGCAATCTCTTAACCTTTCACAAGCAAAGGAAAATACAATTCGTCTCATAGACAAAGCGGTTCAAAACAATCTTCAATACCTTGGAATCGATTTTCATGACCGTTATTTTTCGCATTCTTTCAAAACCTGGCTCGATTGGTACATGTGGCTGGTAGATTATCTTAAGTCTAATAAAATAGAGTTCATTAATTTTGAAGGAGCTATCAAAGAACTGGAAAAGAAAACATAAAATTTACCTCTGAAAACCGGTGTCTGACCTCATTTGATCCGTATAAATCTAAATTACCCTTACATTTAAGTCATTACAAAAAGACTTAACATATTTATACACCTCTTGGGTTCCGCCATTTTTATGCTGATTGGTTTTCTTGCGTCTCCTGATTGGCCTAATATTACGGAAATGCTAAGTAATCCCATGGGACTTCAGGATTTTATCTTTCAGTTGGAGATGCTCGGTTTTTTTTATCTGAATTTTTATCTGCTCATCGATAGATTTTATTTCGGCAAAAAATATCTGCAGTATTCCCTTATAATTCTTGCTATGTATGTTTTATTTGTACCACTCACCTGGTTTATACTGAGCAAATTTTCTCATCACCATCACGAACCTCATAGAATGCCTTTTATGCACCATCCACCTTCTTTTACGGTGCACTTTTTTAACAGACGTTTGTATCTTTTTCTTCTTGTTCTCGCCTTTTCTTTCTTGATCAAAATCTTACAAAGGCTTAAACGTATTCAGGATGAAAAAACGGTAACCGAACTGTCTTTTCTTAAGTCCCAGATAAACCCTCATTTTTTGTTCAATACGCTAAACAGTATCTACTCGCTGGCTCTTCAAAATTCGACGCGCGCCCCTTATGCCATTCTTAAATTATCTTCGATGATGCGGTATGTGTTAAAAGAAACGCAGGATAACCTGGTTCCCTTAAAGGAAGAGATAAATTATATAAGCGATTTTGTGGAGTTGCAACGTCTGCGTTTGGATGAATATGTGAAGCTGAGTTATGAGGTGGAAGGAGAATACACCGATCAGAAAATTGCACCAATGCTCTTGATTCCCTTTATTGAGAATGCCTTTAAATATGGAGTTAATGCGGAAGAAGAGTCCAATATTCTGATCAAAATTATTTTCTCGGGAAAAAAACTACACCTCAGGGTAAAAAACACAAAGGTGGAAACCAGCTTCTCGAAACAAACTATTACGCAGTTAGGAATATCGAATACCCAAAAAAGACTGAATTTACTTTATCCAAAAGCTCATACCTTAAAATTAGAGGATAATGAACGCGAATTTAGTATTGACTTAACGCTTGAATTGGTATGATAAAGGCCATAGCGATAGACGATGAGCCCCTGGCACTGAAGGTGATTGAAAATTTCTGCTCACTGTCAGCGGATGTAAACCTCTTAAAAAGTTTTACCAAACCTCACGAAGGACTAAAATATCTAAACAATTTTCCGGTTGATCTTGTCTTTCTTGACATACAAATGCCGGCTTTGATGGGTACCGAACTGGTAAAGTTGCTCCGTCAGGACGTAATGGTGGTTTTTACTACCGCCTACGATAATTTTGCGATCGAAGGTTTTAATCTGAATGCCGTAGATTATTTACTTAAACCTTTTTCTCACGAACGTTTTATTCAGTGTATAGAAAAAGTAAAGAAACTATCCGTAAGAGCCCAGCAGTCGGAAGGAAAAAAAGAACAGTACCTTACCGTTAGGGCCGATTATACCTTAATGCGGATAGAACTGGAGAAGATTAAGTTCATTGAGGGACTTGATGATTATATTAAAATTCATCTGGAAGATGCAAAACCCATAGTAACCCGTTTTACCATGAAGTCTATCCTTGAAAACCTGCCTCCTGATCAGTTTATAAGGGTTCACCGCTCCTACATAGTACCTTCTGGTAAAATAACGGCCCTAAAAAACAAACTTGTTTTTATAGGTGATACACAAATACCTGTGGGCAGTAGCTATGAATCAAACCTGGAGGGTTTGTTCTGAAATTTTTCCCTCACCATCTTCTACAATCGTATTATTTATTTGTTCGGATTGACCTAAATACCTTAATTTGGAGTAGAATTTGTATATGTCCGGAATGAGATCCCTGGTTTTGCTTTGTTGTTTATTAATGTTTACCTTTTCGTGGGGACAAAAGAAAAAGGAGGTTAAAAAACTCGGTATCACTTCGGTTGTAACCAGCGAAACAACAGGAACTCTGACTCTGAAAGATACCAAAACGACTTTTAATACGAAAGGGCAGGTAAGTGAAGAGATTAAATACGATGAAAAAGGAAGTGTTCGCACAACAACACGTTACCGTTACAACACAGAAGGTAATGTAACAGAGGAACTGGAACTGGACTCAAAAAATGAAGTGATTGAGAAACGAACTGTAAAATACAATACACAGTCTCAAAAAACGGAGGAGTTGTTCTGTGATAAAACGGGTAAACAAATAAAAAAACAAACTTACATTTACAACGCCAAAGGTCTCAAACTTGAAAAAAGAAACTACGATGAAAATAACACACTCATTTCTGTAAAGAAATACGCGTATACGTATAGGTAAAATGTTCTTTAAAAATTAAAATTATTCAAATGACACAGTATTTAACCCTTCTTCAGATTGCCGAGGAACCTGTGATATCAGGAATTGAAGCGTTACAGAAAATCTCCGCTAAATTAATGATCCGCCTGCTCCTTGATTTTGTTTCGGTGCTTATTCTTATCCGTGGCGTGTATTTTCACACTTACCACAGAAGAGAACTTTTTTTTACTTTTTTTATTTTTAATCTGGTCATCTTTTTGATCTGTTTCCTGCTCAATAAGGTTGATTTAAGCATGGGGGCGGCCTTTGGTTTATTCGCCGTGTTCAGCATGTTGCGCTACCGTACCGAAGATATCAGCATCAAAGATATGTCTTACCTGTTTCTTGTGATAGCGATAGGATTGGTAAATGCCGTAACTAAAATTAAGGGAGCAGGTGACGAATACGAATACCTTTTGTTGGGATTAATAAATGGCGTGATTATTGGCGCTACATTTTTGCTGGAAAGTAAGTTATTATTTAAGAAGGAAATGGTGCAGGTTATTAATTACGATAAAGTGGATCTTGCCCACGAGGACAACCGGGCGCTTTTGCTCGAAGATATTAAACTCCGTACAGGTTTGAATGTGCATCGGATTACCGTGACAAAGATCGATTTTTTAAAAGAGGGTTTTCAGGTAAAAGTCTATTATTTTGAAGATTGATTCTTATTGAGCAAACGCCGTATCTTCCTGCAATCAGGTTTTTTCCACGGAGATACGCGACCCGTTAAACGTCCATCTTCGTCTATTAAGTACTTTTGAAAATTCCACACCACCCTGGAGTTGCGTACTCCGTTTTTCGATTTTCGCGTTAGCCAGTCATAAAT